>JBFJWB010000011.1:0-18779 GCA_041623915.1 Minisyncoccia bacterium
CTACTTTTGTGTTAGAGAAGATTTACAATCTCCCAGATAAAGCTCCATTTACACGATTAGTGCATATAGATGCTTACCGTTTATCTTCTGCTGAAGATATTTCCGCGCTTGGATTTAGTGAGCTTATTAACGACCCAGACAATCTTATATTGCTCGAATGGCCAGAGAAAATTGGCTCAGCACTTTATAATTCAACACACAATATGCATATAAAAGAGAACAAAGACGGAACGCGGACATTTTCTTATGACTAAACATTCTAAAAGACTAGTGCTTCTTGATGCTCATGCAATTATTCATCGTGCGTACCACGCACTACCAGACTTTACGAGCCCTTCAGGCGATCCAACGGGAGCGCTATATGGTCTAGTCTCCATGCTTCTAAAGATAGCAACTGATCTTAAACCAGACGCAATGGTTGCGTGTTATGACCTTCCCAAACCAACAATACGCCACGAAGCATATGAGGAATATAAAGGAACACGTGCAAAAATAGATGATGCGCTAGTAACACAATTACAATCATCACGCCGTGTGTTTGGTGCGTTTGCTATACCAATATACGAAAGAGAAGGCTTTGAAGCTGATGACATAATCGGAACAATTGTTGATAAAACGAAGACAAACAAGAATCTGGAGGTAGTCATTGCTTCAGGAGACATGGACACACTTCAATTAGTGGATGAAGTGCGCGTAAAAGTATACACACTTAAAAAAGGGATAAACGACACAATACTTTATGATGCGAAAGCTGTAGAAGAACGATACGGCTTTTCACCAGAAAGTATCCCTGACTACAAAGGGTTACGTGGAGACCCATCAGATAATATCAAAGGCGTTCCTGGCATTGGAGATAAAACGGCAACAATACTGGTGACATCGTTCGGTACATTGGAATCAATGTATAAAACATTAGAGAAAGATGAACAGGTAATTATAAGTGCAGGAATAACGCCAAGAATAGTAGAATTACTAAAAAAACATAAAGAGGATGCACTGTTCTCAAAACATCTCGCAACAATAAGGCGAGATGCTCCAATAGCGTTTTCTTTAACAGAAACACCATGGAAAGAAAATATCAACACTACCGAAGCAATATCTCTTTTTGACGAGCTCGGCTTCCGCTCTTTAAGGGCTAGAGCAAGCTCTGTCCTGGGTTTGGTAGATGAAAAAAAAGAAACCACAGTTTTGGAAGAACAAATCAATCCAGAACAACTAAGTGAGGCAGGAATAATGCTCTGGTTACTGTCTTCAGACTTCACTAATCCAACTCCAGAAGATGTGCTTGCTTTCACAAAAAAAGGAACGATTAAAGAAGCGCACATGGCACTTACTGCGCAAATTAAAAAAGAAGGTCGCTTGCATGAAGTGTTTGAACGTATTGAAAAACCACTAATACAAATAACTTCAGAAATGGAGACAACAGGAGTGCTGATTGATACACAAACACTTTCAACACTGCAAGAGCGCTATCATAAGGAGTTACTTGCTGTGGAGAAACGTATATATTCAGCCGCTGGCCGTGAATTTAATGTAAGCTCACCAAAACAATTAGGAGAAGTGCTTTTTGATGAAATGGGATTAACTCCAGAACGTCAGAAAAAGACCGCTGGAGGCGCGCGTTCTACAAGAGAAAGTGAGCTCGAGAAAATAAAAGATAAACATAAAATAATTAGTGACATACTTGAATACAGAGAGATAAAAAAACTCTTATCTACATATATTGAAAACCTACCACCACTTCTTGACGATGGTAATAGATTGCACGCCTCATTCTTGCAAACAGGCACAACCACTGGACGTATGTCTTCACAAAATCCAAATTTGCAAAACATACCAGCACATTCTGAAAGAGGCCGCGCTATCCGTAATGCTTTCATAGCCCAAAAAGGATTCTCTCTCGTGTCACTAGACTATTCGCAGATAGAGTTGAGGTTGGCAGCGATTTTGTCCGGAGATGAAAAACTTTGTGAGATATTTCGTGATGGAGGCGACGTTCATCAGGAAGTTGCTTCTAGAGTTTTCCATGTAAATCTTGAAGATGTAGACCAAGAAATGCGTAGGAGGGCGAAAATAATTAACTTCGGCATACTGTATGGAATGGGTGTTAACGCACTTCGTGCACAACTTGGCACAACAACAGCAGAGGCACATGCATTTCACGACGCGTACTTTGAACAATTTACTAAGCTGGCAGAATATTTAGAAAGTACAAAAGGTTTTGCAAGAAAACATGGATACACAGAGACAATGTTCGGTCGGCGAAGACAGTTTCCAGAAATGAAATCAAGGCTTCCGTATGTGGTTGCACAAGCAGAGCGCATGGCTGTAAACGCACCACTACAAGGTACTCAGGCAGACATAATAAAACTAGCCATGGTGGACGTGGACTTTATGTTGAAGGAAGATCATATAAAAGAAGATGCACACTTACTACTACAAGTACACGATGAACTAATCTACGAAATACGCACTACTAAACAGAAAGAGATTACAGCACACATCAAGGACATTATGGAGTCAGTATTGCGAGGCAAGGAAACCAGAAACATCCAGCTTATTGTTGAGACAAAGACAGGCCTTAACTGGGGCGAGATGAAACGCGTATGATATACCTTTTTTCTGGATCAGATACTGAGAAAATTCGCTCTAAAGCTTTGCAATGGATTGCAGCCGCGCGTTTAAAAGAACCAAATCTTGTATATTTGCGTATTGCTGGTGAAGACATAACAAAAGGCTTTCTTGAAGAAGTAACCCAATCAGGTAGTTTGTTTGCTAAGCGCACATTAACAATGCTTGATAACCCTTTCCAAACAAGCGAGAGTGGAGCTCTGATTGAAGAACACATAGGCACTCTAGCGTCATGTGAGAATGTAATCGTATTGCTTGCCCCGAATATCTCAACGCAAAAAGCAGAAAAAATCGCCGTACATGCAAGTAAGAGATATAATTTTGACGCAACAAAAAAAGCGCCTGCACGTGGATTTAATTCTGCGTTGGTTAATGCGCTTGCGAAAAAAGATGCTATTCAGCTGTGGATAGAGATTCATCGCGCCCTTCGCGCAGGAGACGCTCCAGAAATGATTCACGGACTTTTACACTGGAAGTCTAGAGACATTATGTTAAAAGGTGATAATCATTGGAGTATAGAAGAAGCAAGAGAACTCTCTCTCAGTCTAATTGCACTAATACAGAACTCTCGACGCAAAGGATTACCTCTAAATGAATCTCTTGAGCGATTTGCGCTTTCGTTTTAGTGCGCCCACCTGGACTCGAACCAGGGACCGTCTCCTTAAAAGGGAGCTGCTCTACCGACTGAGCTATAGGCGCTACAAGTTATAACCTACTCTTTTCTGCACAATTTTTCTAGTAGCTAAAAGCATCTACGGTTTTACCCTCAGAGTCAAGCAATTTTACTACTTCATGCGTAGCTCGCCATAACGAGCTTTCGCGACCAAGATATATACGCCAAGTATCTCCAAGAAAATCAGCATCTTGCTCATGAGCCATAATACACCCGTTGTAGTTTACATACTTAGTTAGAACGCCATTGCAGGCACTGCTAAGTTTTTGTGGCGCAGTGAGTACTGATTCGCAACGTGAAATAGACTTCACATAATTTTTACAATCAATATCACGGGCATAATTGCCGTAATATTTATCGACCTCAGTTTCTGCACGCGGACATATCTTAGGCAGAGAAGGTGAAAATGTTTGGTATTCTGCAAAATAACCAATACATATATTTTCTCTAAACGAAGAACCAATTGGTGACCTGCCAGAAATAATATAAGCATCTTCTCCAGGAGATATTGTAATTGGTAGACCTCCAGAAATAACGCCTGAACGTGGCACTTTCACTCCTACATCAATCACACTCGTACGTCCAGAAACACCACTTACAAGAGTCCACCCAGAGAGTGTAATGTCTTGATCAGCATTCTGCGCCACACGGATGCGAATATACTCTTTTTTTGGATCGGAAGCATTTTTCCCATAGACACTATGAATAAGCACAACTTTGCCACGATATGGAGAAGGGGACCCAAATGCAATTCCGCCAACAGATTCAGGAGCGTTTTTTTGAGAAACATTTTTGCCGGATGAAGATCCTGAAAGACTCGCATCTGTCGCCCCAGCTCCGAGTGGCGCTTTAGGGAGTGACAAATACGTACCGCCACCAATTGGTCCTGGTTGCTGAAGAAGTGGCCCACTAAATGAAAGCGGGTTCATTGGACCACCTGTAACTACCCAAACTAAGAATATAAAAACAAACACTCCTACAAAAAACCATGAATCATGTCCCATGAAGACATCATACAACTTTACGCATATACTCGCATCATGAAGAAATACACTGTTCTTGAGAAGAAAATCGGAGAAACTCCTTTAGAGGCGATAAATCTTTGGAAACAAAAATTCTCGGAGTATCAAGATGTGCGTGCAAGTTATGCAGGGCGACTCGATCCTATGGCTTCTGGCAAACTCCTTATTATTTTAGGGGAGGAATGTAAGAAACAGAAGAAATACACTGGACTTGATAAAGAGTACGAAGTAGAAATACTTCTTGATGTGTTGAGCGATACAGGCGACATATTGGGCAATGTGTCATATGCAAACAAAAATACTTACCCAGAACATCTACGCCATATTTACACAAGAGAAATTGGTGTGCATCATTTGGAATATCCAATTTTCTCGTCAAAGACAGTGCAAGGCAAACCCCTTTTCCTACACGCTCTTCAAGGTACTCTCAAAGATATAGATATACCAACTCATACAGAACGTATATATCGTATACAAGATCTTGGTAGTGAGACAATTTCATCAAATGTTCTTAAAGAGAGAGTGGATCAATTGCTCACCTACGTACCGCGTACGAACGAACCTTCTAAAAAGCTTGGTGAAGATTTTCGTATTGATACTGTACGGACAAGTTGGGAAGAAATGCATAAACATGCTGGTGAACGTGAATTCTGCATACTCCGTGTTCGTGTTGCTTGTGGATCAGGAACTTACATGCGCACGCTTGCTGGGCGTATCGGAAGCGCTCTTGATACAAAAGCACTCGCGCTCTCAATAACGCGTACAAAAATTGGAAAGTATATTCCTATTGGGAAGCGCGGCTTCTGGGCACTTACATACCTCTAAATAAGCTTCTTCAATTCATCGCGTGCCACACCTGCGTCACTCCATGGAATCTTTTCCCCACGCGCTTTCATAATATAAGGGTCAGTGCCTTTACCAGTAATTAGTACAGCATCGCCTGTTCGTGCAAACGAAAGCGCTTGCGCAATTGCAGTACGACGATTCATGATAATGTGTGGCCGTCTACTCATCCCCTTGGCCATAGCTCGTATAATAGTTTCAGGATCTTCATCATAAGGATCCTCATCTGTAAGGATAACCTCAGCACATTCTCGATCTGCGATCTTTCCCATTTCTGGTCGTTTCCAAGTATCACGTCCTCCCCCAGTGTTGCCGAGCACGCAGATTTTTCGTACCGGATAGGCTTTGTATAGTGCAGAAAGAGAATCTGGAGTGTGAGCGTAGTCAACTACTACGGTGAAATCCTGTCCCTCCTCAATGCGCTCAGTGCGCCCCGGAATTCGTTCAAGTGCAGAAAGCGCGCCACGTACATTATCCATGGGTATGTTAAGAAACTCAGAAGTCTTTATAACAGCAAGGCTGTTCATGACACTAAAACTTCCTGGAAGCTCAAGAGAAAATCGGACACCAGTATATGAGAAAGAGACTGTCCCTGAACCAAGTAGCACATCTTCTGCGTCAGAATATGAAAATGGAAATATGTTTTCTACAGGAAGCTCCAAAAACGGTTTGCTACTTGGATCGTCTGAGTTTGCAATTACTGCACGAGGTCGTTTTGGAGAGTTCACCAACGCTTTGCCTATAGAAAGTTTAGCAAGAGCGTATTTCGCAAATGAACCATGTGATTCAATATGCTCCTTATGTAGGTTAGTAAAAACAAGAGCATCAAGAAACAAAAAAAGATGTCGATATTGAAGCGTTGCTTCAGAAGTTATTTCAATTACTGCGTGCGTAGCCCCCTTGGTTACTGCCTCTCTTAAGAATTTTTGTATAAACCCATGCCCTGGCAATGTCATCTTGTGCATGTTTGGTGTGTTTTCATTACATACCGCAAAGCGTATTGTGCCAGCAACAGCTGTAGCATAGCCAGCTTCTGTGAGTGTAGAGTAAAGCATCTCAGTCACAGAAGACTTGCCTTTGGTGCCAGTGACTCCAATAACAGTTAATTTTCTTGCTGGGAATCCATACCATAACGCAGAGAGTAGCGCCCATGCGAAATGGTATGGAGAAAGCAAGAAACGGCGTAAGTGGCGCGTCATGATTTAGTTCCAGATAAAGCTGCTCGTAATCGCGCCTCTTTCCCTGTTGTTTTGTCCGATACTGTGCCGAGAGCCTTACGAGCCTCCCTCTCGGTGTATCCTAATGCCACAAGAGTATCAAAAACTTCCATGTCATCATCCTCACCGCCACCCTTCTTGCTCTCTAGTTTTTCCGATAACTCAACAGCAAGTTTCTCTGCGGATTTTTTGCCAAGACCAGCAACGCGTGTGAGATAAGGAATATCACGCCTTGCAATTGCACTCTCAAGACCTTCGCGAGATGAACGTTTCAATAGGCCGAGCGCCGTCTTTGGTCCAACACCAGATACGGTTGTTGCTAGTTCAAAAAAGTCTCGGTCAAGTGGATCGATAAATCCATACAACTCCAAACCATCTTTTTTTAAAGCAAGTGAAGTGGCTAGTGTGACTTCAGAACCAATCAGATACTCCTCTGGGGTAGGGGTGTGTACAGCAATCCCGAAGCCAGCAACCTCAATAACAGCTTGAGCTAGACCTGTCTCTAACACTTTGCCACGTATGTGCCTAATCATACATGTATCCTAACACCCTTGCAGATATACGTTCTATACAGTAGATTATGCTGACATGGCAATAACAACATCAGCAAAGAAGGCACACCGTTCTTCTATAAAGAAAGCCGTATTTAATGCGCGCCGTAAGAAGGCCCTACGGGACACTACTAAGTCAGTGCAGAAGGCACTTGTTGCAAAAGATACAAAAGAAGCAGAAGCACTTCTCCCAGCGGCATATAAGGCGATTGACAAGGCAACAAAACGCGGAGTACTTAAAAAGAATACAGCAAGTCGTAAGAAGGCCCGTCTTGCAGCAGCAATCAAGCGCTCAGCATAGTAAAACAGCCCCAAGAGGGCTGTTTTACTATGCTAGATACCACAATATCTATTGTGGTATAGTCTGCTTCAGAAACTAACATGGAGGTGTAAGGCATGTTCACTATATTTTTGGGAATCATGGCCGGCGTACTTACGGGATCGTTACTTTATAGAACCATTTATCTTCCGAGAATGGGTAAAGAGCTCGATAAGTTTCCTACGTACAATTTGGAAATGAAAGACCCGTGTTTGCTAGACAAGAACCTGATACGGAGGAAGTACAAAGAATCACGCCTAATTCCGTTAATTGAGAAGGGAATAATCGTGTTTGGAGGCCCAACTTTTCTTATGGAGCTATGCAACAACGCTTTTCCTGGAACCGATATCGGTATACTTCTCAGTATTGCAACCGCCTCAATACTTGTTCCTGTATACTTTTTGCGGTACGCATTTCTCAAAATAATTTAATCCACGGCAAACACCCCAGTCGGGGTGTTTATATTTAAATACACTCAAGTAGAAATATACTACGCACTAATTTCTCCAGTGAAAGCTGTAGACACAATATAATTCACTAGTATAAAGTCTCTTCTGTACTGGTGTATTTATTGCACCAAGCTCGAACCTATTTCCAAAATCGGTAATATGCCACGCGCGGAGCACGTGGTGGCTTGAAACTGAATCATACGCTCGGAGGAAGCCCCACGCACTTGAGTTCTGTTTTGGTGCTCTCGGCAGGAATCGAACCTACATTACCAGCTCCGCAAGCTAGCGTCCTATCCGTTGAACGACGAGAGCAATTACACTCATGCAATGTATAGGTAAATGCAAAAAAAGGGAAGACCTAAAATTTAAAGCCCTAGCCAGTGAGCAGCAAGATCTGAAAGAGAATGGTGATGTTTCCCCTCGTCAACACGCTCAACAAATATGTTGTAGACATGATCCATGTCCACATCTACAAGCGGAATAACAAGATGAGGTGCAAAAACACTTTCTGTTTTTATTGAAAGCACCGGTGGAGCAATTCCCTCTATGTCTTCAAGTGTAGAAAAAGAAAGCATTCGTTCAAATGGGTGCAGATCTTCGCCAATATACAAACCTTCCTCAGTAATGGTGAATTTGTGTACAGGTGGGTGCTTCGCGGAATGAAGTGCAATAGCAGTCGTGGCTGTAAGTATTAGTAGAGCAATCAATAAATTTCCGAAAAGAATAGCAACAACGAAGCTGGCGGCAGCAAGAATACCAAGCGCCCAATACCAATCAGCGCTTTTTGGATTATGATCGCGCTCCTTTGCGTTCCATGTTGCTAGTACGGTTCTGGCCATGCTTCAAATAATAGCATTAGCAAGAAATACCATGTTGTTATTACGTGTATAGAACCGCTTGTTGATTTTGGCGGAAGGGGCGAGATTCGAACTCGCGGTCCCGTTTCCGAGACTCTGGTTTTCAAGACCAGTGCATTAGACCACTCTGCCACCCTTCCTTTCCTTATTCATCCTTATTCACTAACACTGGTATTTTTAATAATCTCAGTTTCTGCTGGCTCGGCCAGCTCACTTGATTTCGGTCGAAACCAAATAAGATATATTATTTCAAGAATACCAAATGTATTTATAACCAAAATTGAAATAAACCACCACTTTTGGCCACTGCGTGAAGCATACCAAAGAGAGAAACCTTTTAAGATTAATATCAATATGGCAGCAATAGCGAAAAAAAGACCAATTCCGCTAATAAATTCAGCGCCAAGTGGCAAAAATTCCTCCATGTACATATGCAGGAGCATACCATATGCTAAACAGCATGCGACACCTTGGTATTGACGTAGGGACAAAAAGAATAGGTTTAGCGCTTTCCGATGAAGCTGGTTCAATGGGGTTCCCACATAAAGTGATACAAAACTCATCAAATCTTGTTAATGAAATTTTAGAACTCATTAAAAAAGAAAAAGTCAGGGTCGTTGTTATCGGAGATTCAAGAGATTTCTCTGGGAATGAAAACCCTATAGCTCAAAAAGCACGAACACTTGGTGAATCACTCGGCAAGAATGCTAATATCCCAATCTTTTACGAATCAGAAACTCTTACTACAGCAGAGGCGCGTCGTGCTCCTGAAAAAGAAATGAAAACACGTTCTCCGAAAAGTAAAAAACAAGTAGATGATTCTGCCGCCGCACTTATCCTCACTAGCTATTTAACGCGTACAAAAAATGACTAAAGAAAATATATCCATAGATGAATTCAATAAGATAGAAGTAAAAGTTGGCACCGTGCAGACAGCAGAGTATGTGCCAGAGACAGATAAACTTCTCCGTCTAATTGTTGATTTTGGAGAAGAACAAGGACCAAGACAGATTGTGTCTGGTATTCGTAAATATGTTTCAGATCCTGAGACACTCATTGGACGTCAGCTTGCATTTGTAACAAATCTTGCTCCTCGTAAGATACGAGGCCTAGAATCAAATGGGATGCTCTTTGCTGTTGGGGAAGACGAGTCTTTCGCTTTTCTTGTTCCAAGTAACTCAGTACCATCAGGAACAGGTGCGCACTAGGTTTTCCATTACTGTTAGACACTAATTAGTGAGGAAACCATGTATGATGAAAACATGTTCCAACACCTTGTCACTGCATTTGCTCCACCACAGTTCCTACTCCCTCCTTCTGTAGGAGTTGATATATCTACAAGTGGAATAAAGACAGCAACTCTTTCAGAAACATCACACGGTCTCATTTTGTCTTCTTATAAAGAAAAGAGATTTCCATCAGGGACGGTTGATAGTGGGGATATTGCCGATCAAGCAACTGTTATAACAACACTATCTGAACTAGCAGACTCAGAGAATATAAAAAGTGCATATGTCAGCTTGCCAGAGACAAAATCATATTTGTTTGAGACTGCTGTTTCTGGACATACGAAAGCTGAACTCCGCACATCTCTGGAACAACATATAGATGAGTTTGTCCCACTTCCTCCGGCTGAGACAATGTTTGATTTGGTACCTACAGGCAATCCTAAAAATGGCAAAACACCAATAGCTGGTGTTGGGTACGCTGTTCGTGTTGTGGACAGTGCGCTTTCCGTATTTGATGAAGCCGGCATAGAAGTCTCAGCACTTGAAGGAGAGATGTTTGCAACTGCACGTTCGCTTTTGCCCAATGGCGACACATCCACAACAATGCTTGTTGATATTGGCAGGAACACAACAAAGCTAGCAATTGTCACCGCGCGAATACCTCTATTTGCTACTACCATAAACACAGGGGGCCATGCCTTTACTCTTGCAGTTCAAAAGCATTTTGGTGTCACAGAAGAAGAAGCGAGGATAATAAAATCAGAGCACGGAATCATCTCTGTTGCTGGCAATGAAGATTATATTGCAACAATGCTTTCAACCGCTGCGGTAATTAAAGATGAGGTTGCTCGACGTTTTGAATATTGGCATAGCAAAGCCGGACCTGCGGAAGGCCACGCACCAATCACTCGCGTTATCTTATCGGGTGGAAACGCTTCGCTTAGAGGACTCACAGAATACCTTGAAGAAACACTAAGAGTGCCAGTGGTGACTGGAGACGTGTTTACAAACTTAGCCCCTAGGTCAGTTTGGATACCTACTCTTGCTTATGAACAATCTCTTGCGTACGCAACCACAATAGGGCTCGCTCTTAGACCTTACGTACCAAACAAATAAATATGTCTACAGAACTTACCAACCTACTTCCCATCAATCGCATACGCGCGGTTCGTCGTGCGTATTTTGGGAGACTAATTATTATTGCGTCTATACTACTGACTTTACTCATGATTGTTACAGGTGTTCTTCTTGTACCAGCGTATATATATGCTCGCACACAAGTAAGAATTCAAACGGAACATCTTGAGGCAATTAATGCAGGTCTAGAGAATTCAGATGAAGCGGAACTGCAATCCCGCTTATCTGTTCTTAGTGAACGTGTAGATTTTCTTTTGGAGGTGAGCGAAACGCCTACAGTAAGTATGCTTATGAAAGATGTTCTAGCAATATCTCGTCCTGGCATTAAGCTCTCAGGATTTTCATATTCTTCTCATAAAATAGATGAACAACCAAACACATTGCTCGTTATGGGTACCGCAAGTACACGCGATCGTCTGCGCGCCTTTCAGCTAGCTTTACTCTCTGCGCCATTTTCTGTCACAGCGGACCTGCCTATTTCTGCCTATGCAAAAGACCGAGATATTGCATTTACTATCACTGTAACACTTGCAAGACCATGAAATCATCATTGATTAAGTCTATAATCGCTGTTGCTCTGGGTCTTCTCTCTATAGTTATCTATACCGCGTGGTATTTTGTAGTTGCAGAAGAAAGTGCTCATGCTGTTGATATTGCTCAAAAAGTATCAGCAAAGAATGCAATTCAAGTAAGAACAGTTGCTGCGCGAGCCGTACTCACAGAACTTTCTGACAACGAAGATTTCATTAGTAAACACTTTGTCTCCGAAAATAGCATAGTGCGCTTTTTAAGTGATCTTCAAGAACGCGGATCTGGAGTTGGCGCAGAAGTGAATATTTTATCTGTTTCCGCCAATCAGACTAAAGAAAAGACACCTCATGTCCAAATCGCACTACAGATTAAAGGATCATTTCAAGCAGTAATGAATGCTGTTGGACGTATAGAATATGCACCTTATGGCATATCCATAAACTCACTTGCTATTGGTATAGGGAAAGTCACAGAAAATGAAAACACAATATGGAACGCAAATATAGCTCTTTCCGCGGGCTCAATTGTAGATATAATTGATAAAAAACCATGAGCTTTTTGAAACAAGATTTCAAGATTTTCCAATACGGAGAACAGACACACCCTGTACGTGACTGGCTCACGCTATTAATTTTTTCGGCAATACTGCTAGCTACAAGTATAATATGGAACGTATACCTTTTTAGTAAAATTGCTTCTGGTGAGATGCTCTCTGGCGTTACCAGTGCGCCAGTAGAAGTGTTTGATAACGCAAATCTCATGAAGGTAGAAGGTGTATTTAAACGCAGAGCAATACTTGAGTCTGGCTACGAATCAGGTGACTTTGCATTCACCGACCCGTCAAGATAAAGTAGTGTTGTTATGTGAGGCATATGCCCCCGTAGTTCAATGGATAGAACACCGGACTTCTAAGCCGATTATGTGGGTTCAATTCCTACCGGGGGCACCAAAAGATACTTCTCGTGCTGAAAGCGCAGAGGAACCGCGCGCCGCAGGCGCACGGGAAGGCAGAAAACCCCGTCGCGTAGCGACGAAATGGCTGGGTGAGGGCACGGAAAAGTGGGCGGATTTGTTACGAACCGCATGGTTCGTTCCGATTTTTTGGACGAAGTCGGCAATTTCGGAGAAATTGTTGGACGAGGACAAAAAAGCGGCTTGTTTCGTATCCAAAACCCACTCCCACAAGGGTTCGACTTCTCCGTCCTTTGCGCCGTGCCGAGGCTCGCGTATACAGAATTATGGTAACTCGATACACACTCACACTTCGCAAGCACCTCGCACTGGCTACTCACATTCGTTCCCGTTGCCTGCTCGGTGTTGCTTGTGTTCGCTTGGAAACCTTGTTTGCATTAAAGCTACTTTAACTTGATAGCGTTAGTCCAGACATTCTCAAAAATGGATGACATCATTTTTGCGTGTTCCTTTGATTGTATTAAGACAGCATGGTGTTCCTTCTTCGGTGCAATATAAAGCGTTTTATCATCATACAAAAATATAGTGGTAGCAAAACTATTATGTATATCAACTGGGAGTTGCTTAATTTCTGCGTTAGCATAATATTCCTCGATTACTTTTTTGCTTGGCACCTCCTCCCATAAAGCCCGTGTCTTTATCCCTCTTTTTTCTTTCTCTCTAACATACTCTTTAACAAAATCCGCTCCCATTTGATGAAAAAAGTTATCAGCAGGAACTATTGTTCTGATAACTTTTCCTTTACCGTAAAGACTGAAAAAGGCAGCAGATTTTATAGTTTCCAAAGTATCGAAGTATGACACCACTACTTTACTCCCAGCTGTATTTTCAGAAAAAACATCTTTTAGACCCTTAGTTTTTTCTAAGAGCTCATTTTGTTTCCTTATGTTTGCGTTTATTAACTCCTCCAGCTTATCAATTGGTTCAACTTGAAACTTATTTCCGTACTCTTTTCCAGTTTTAGAAACCAAACCTCTTTTCTCTAAAGAGTTGAGAGAATAATAAACCGTAGGGCGTTTTTCGTTAGTAATCTTGATTATCTCTTGAACAGATTGTGAGCCATTGAGCAAGGAAACATATACCGCTATCTCTGCGGGCGATAATCCAATCTCTTCAAGAATGTTATTTATTTCTCGGTTATCCATAGTTGTATAGTGGTTATTATACACCCTTGAACATGTTTGTCAACCCCTATAAACTGCTAGCAGACGGTTCATTAACAACACATCATAGGAGGCAACGATGGAGAGCGGACTCGTCACAGTCGTGTTCGGTCACTTTGTTGGAGATTTCTTTCTCCAGTCAAGATATATGGCCGATAACAAATATCAGTCTGGGGCAAAGGGATTCTTCTGGTGTACAGTTCATGTGCTAGTGTACACGCTCACAGTTGCGGTGTTCGCAAAGAACTTCACACCACTCTTTTTGCTTGGAGTGTATATACCCCATTGGATTGTAGACAGGTGGTCGCTGGCTTACCACTGGATGAAACTGATCGGCAGAGGTGATCTGATCACCAATTCTAATACGCAAAAAGCAGCGTTTGGTGCGATTATCTATGTGGTAATTGACCAAACCATTCACTTAGGGTGCTTGTACATCCTGCTAACTCTAACCTAAAGGAGATCTGCCATGGGAGTAATAAAACCGTTTTCATCTTGCTCTGGCGATTCGTTCCGGGAGCAAGCAGGCGGAAGTGTATCCGGTTATTCTCGCATGGAGCAGGAAATGAAAATTGTAGGGAATCCAAATCCGCGCAATTTTTAGATCATTCGATGTGAGAGTGTCGGACACTTCGTTGTCACCTTGGTAAGGTATCCCGAATGTCTGAATTTTGAAGGTCAGAAGATTTTGGTTTTTGAAGATGTTTCTGTGGAGATAATCAAAAACCTTGACTCTATCGACCCTCATTTCTGCGATTCGGATCATCCTTCATCGGTGGATAGATTTGTTCCAACTCATAAAGGTTGGGGCTACGCATTCCAATTCTGCAAAACACAACGTAAACACAGGAGGTAAAAATGGGAGTGTCGCTCTTTAACCCTTGCAGTGAAGGTATTTGGTGGCTCAAAAGCAATCCGGATCCTCGATGGAACTCCAGTGGCCGCTCTTATGTTGGCGGATTCGCCATGCCTTCCGAGTGTGAGAGGAAAATCGAGGAACTCAAACAGGAACTCGGATATCCTCCCGACGATCTTGAGTGGGGTTATATGAAAGATTAACCTCGCTTATTTCTAAAGCGCTAGAGATAATATCAAAGGCGCTTTTTTATATTTTTGGGCGTGCGCCCGCCGGAACGGAGCGGAGGTGGGGCCGAGGCGTCATACTCCAATGCGTACGATTCGGTATCGCATCACCACGCGCTCCGCGCGTCCCACCTTCTGGCTTTGAAAAAGCCGTTGAGTTCTGTATTGGTGCGCGGTGAGGGACTTGAACCCCCGACCTTCTCAGTGTAAATGAGTTGCTCTACCAACTGAGCTAACCGCGCAATATGATTTTTGTGTGATCTGTCGTCCAGAAAGCTCCTACGGAGGAAACGCAAATGGCTGGTTACAGCCTCCACCAACTGAGCTAACCGCGCAATATGATTTTTGTGTGATCTGTCGTCCAGAAAGCTCCTACGGAGGAAACGCAAATGGCTGGTTACAGCCTCCACCAACTGAGCTAACCGCACGTGTATAAAAGATACAGCATAGGAGCAGATTTTTCCATGTCTCTGGATGGCGCAACAGATGATATTCCATATTAATAAGCGCACACAAAGAACATAAATGATAGTCTTTCCGTATGAAGCTTGCTGTCTTATATGAAGATATGGATATTGTTGCTGTCAACAAGCCTTCTGGCTTACTGACTCATGCCGATGGCCGATCCAGTAACGAGACTGTGGCAGACTGGTTTGTTTACAATTATCCAGAAGCAAAGAATGTGGGGGAGTCACAAAAACTCACTGACGGCACTTTGCTCCAACGCCCTGGAATTGTGCATAGACTTGATACAGACACTTCTGGTGTTTTGGTTCTCGCTAAAACGCAACAAGCTCATGAACGTTTAAAGACAGCGTTCCAGAAACATGAAATACAAAAAACATACATAGCGTGCATATATGGTGTACCAAAAGCAAGAGAAGGGGACATCAATTTTCCGATAGGTCGTTCCCGTAAAGATTTTCGTCTGCGCAGCGCTCAACCAAGGGCTCGTGGGGTACTGCGTGAAGCACACACACATTACAGTGTTATTGCGGATAATGGCACGCATGCGTTGGTGAAGTTAACTCCAACAACAGGAAGGACACACCAGTTACGCGCTCACCTGAAAGCCATACATCATCCAATTGTATGTGACCCACTTTACGCACAAGGTCATTCTTGTGATTTAGGCGTGACCAGACTCGCTCTTCATGCGTACGAGATAGAAATACCCATTTTATCTACTGACCGCATTGTAGTAACAGCGCCCATACCTCCAGATATAGGGCTGGGGGTTAAGGCCTTTTCGTGTGATTATGAGCTTGTATACGAAGATACTTCAGACAGCTTTACTTCATAGGGAAGCTCATGGTACAGTGCCTCGGCAATGGAACAAATACTTTCTCCCGTAAACACGGAAGGGCGCGCGAAACTCGGCATTCGTTCGGGTGATACTGTGCGTGTACAAATCAAGGTGGAAGAGCGAGGAAAGACTCGCCTACAATCCTTTGAAGGTCTTGTGCTTTCAGTAAAACACGGGACAGAGGCAGGAGCCATGTTTACAGTGCGAACCACGCTCTCCGGGGTCGGTGTTGAAAAGGCCTTTCCGCTGTACTCGCCAACAATTGATTCAATTGAAATAATAAAACGCTCTAAAGTGCGCCGCTCCAAGCTTTACTTTATTCGTGATAAGGCTGCCAAGGCAGTGCGTCGCCAGTTGCGTAACGCACGTATTATGAATGTAAAAAGCGAGGAAGAGTTGCCTGAAGAGGAGACAGAAGTGCCAGAAGATGCTCCTGACAAAGAGACAGCAGATGTAGCTACTCAAGAAACACAATCAGAAGTAACAACAGAAGAAAAAAAAGAACCAGTTGCATAAACGAAAAACCAGAGTCTTTGCGACTCGGTTTTTTTCGTTTATAGTGTCACCACCTGCCCAGGTGGTGAAATTGGTATACACGCTAGTATGAGGTACTAGTGCCGCAAGGCGTGGAGGTTCAAGTCCTCTCCTGGGCACCAATACAGAACTTAACGGCTTTTTCAAAGCCGGTTGGTGGGACGCGCTCCGCGCGTGCCACATCATTTGTTTTGGAAGTAGGTGCGAGCTTGGTACATTAGAGACACCAAAAAGACGTAACAGCGCACATAAAGATCAATGCATGTAATGGTATCTTTACCATATTAGTCCTCAAATAAAACCATTATGATTTTTGGAATCTCACTAATAACTGTATTGCTTGCAAGCGTAGGAGCTTTTGCTGTGGGTGGTTTGTGGTACGGCCCCATTTTTGGAGCCAAATGGAAGTCTCTTATGGGTTTTTCAGACGAAGTAATGCAAAACATGCATATGACACCACTCCGTGCTATGTCACTAAGCTTTTTCGCTACGGTGGTATGGGTATTTATGTTGGCAAATCTTCTGCAAGCACTCAGTGTGGCGACGCTTGCTGACGCACTCGCGGTATCTTTTTGGGTGTGGTTTGGTTTCGTAGCTACAATTCTTCTGAACTCGGTGTTCTACGAGAATCGTTCTTGGACACTGTATTTACTTAATGCATCTCATTATCTTGTAGCTTTTTTGGTTGCTGGATATTTGATCGTGCTTCTCCCGTTTTAGTTAACATTGGATTATGACGCTTTACACAGGCAAGGGTGACGGAGGCACTACGAAAACTTTTGGTTGTGATCAGCAACGCATCTCAAAAGCGTCAGAGCTTCCGGAAGCGCTTGGGTCATTGGACGAACTCAATTCATTCCTCGGACTAGCAAAATTGAAAGCCAAATCATGCCTAGAAAATAATGTGCCCGGTATAGATCTCTCCCTTCCTGACGTGCTTCATGAAGTACAAGAAGCTCTTTTCATTGTGCAGGCAGAGACTGCAGGTGCAGATAAGCGGGTAGGGCAGGAGCGTGTTGTTTGGTTAGAAACCATAACGAACGCCATTGAAAAAGAAATAACACCACTCAAGGGATTTTCTATTGCTGGCGGTACCGAATGTTCTGCTGTGCTGGACATTGCCCGTACCATGGCTAGACGCGCTGAGCGACGACTCATTGGAGTTGCGGACAATGGTCTAAGGGAAATTGCACCAGAAACAAAAGCGTATATGAATAGACTCTCATCGCTACTATTTGCCCTCGCACGACTTTCCAATCATAACGAGTGTGTTATGGAGCAGAATCCAAAGTACTAACTTGGGTACGGTTTTGATTCATCTCAATTTCACGAATAGAACGATTGCGATGCACAAGCTCATCATTGCGTACGGACATGAAAAACTCGTATTGGCTTCTTGGGTGCCTACCGTACCATGCCAAGAAATCACTTTCTATTGATTTTGATTTCAATTCATCTTCATTATCTTTCAAAAAACGCGTGTATTGGTCATAGGCGTGTTGTTCAAAAAGGTAGTTTGTCTCAAGGGACGATCGTGGGCTTACTATATACACTATGTATGACAACCAGAAGTAAAAGAAAGCAAAAAGCATGGGAATAATGGTGTAGCGAATGACCCCTGCAGATTGTTCTTTGCGTGCAAGTGCGGAAATCACTACCACATGCATTGTTTCGTTGTCGGAAGCAAATCTACTAAATCGTGATATAGCGGAAAGTTTCAAAGCACGATGCTCATCGTTGAAAAACATTGTCAAAAGTGTAAATACAGCAGATGCCCATGAATGGTACGGTACGCGAGCGATAATCTCTACAGCTCTAAATTTCAGATATGACGGCTTCTTGCCGTATACGGTATTCCCGCACCAAATTATAAGTCCTCCTAGAGATCGTGGAATGATGCCTGTACGGTAATCGTCAAATGGTTTTTTATATTCCAAATGCACTTGCTCATCACAGAGTGATTCAATGAGTTTTTCGTGATCGTGATGCGCGCCTTCCATGGTTGAGAATATCCTAACACGCTACAGTAGGCGTTGAAGTAGGGTAGAGACCCTGTTATAGTCAAGGGCGCATGGCGACTATGGTGTAACGGTTAACACTGGGGCTTGTGGAGCCCTCGATCAGGGTTCGATTCCCTGTAGTCGCCCCAATTTGCAAACACAACAAAAGTCACTCACGTGGCTTTTGTTGTGTTTGGTTAATAATCTTGTCCACACTTTTACTAAGAACTAGTCACACGTTATTGTAGTGAATGGAGAGTTC
>JBFJWB010000012.1:0-16585 GCA_041623915.1 Minisyncoccia bacterium
GCGGCGAGAATTTGAAATGGTCTACGGAAAGACTCATGGAATTTTGGCAACCAACTGGTCAAAATGTTACGGGCGGAATTTTGTGTTTTATAAATAAGTAGGCCCCTCCGAGGATGGCAGTTTAATAAAAGGGGTCAGGACTTATTTATGTATTAGGACTGGAGTATACTGTCCGGGAAGTAGGCAGACTAAAGAATGGGCCCTGACCCCATTTCTGCATAGAGGAATTTGACTTAGTTAGAAATAACCAAAGTCTTGCTCACGACAACAGGATTCTCAATAAGGAAGAAAGTAGAGTAATTGTGAGGTATGTATCGGGTACGATCGTATTTCTTCAAGGAATGGAGAAGAAGCAAGAAGGGATTAAGGAGGTCGCGAGAGTTAGAACTCAAGAAGACGAAAAGATAGAGGCTACAGGGGATCTTTGGATTCAAATGGAAATTGATAGGATCCGGAGAAAATAGTCTATTAAAGTGGAGTTTCAACATTGCCATTGTCCCACAGCAGTTAAGTAAAGCGTATCCAATAAGTTATATGAGTACACGATAACGAGAAACTTTTAACTGTGCTAGGTTATGCAACACATGAGGAATACTACTGCGGAACACTATGGCGTTATTGTTGTGGGTGGCGGAGCCGCCGGCATGATGGCTTCTGGTAGGGTAGCAGAACTAGGGAAGAAGGTACTTCTGCTTGAGCGGAATGCGCGACTAGGAGAAAAGCTTCGTATATCGGGTGGTGGCCGTTGCAACATCACCAACGCCGAAGCGGATCAGAAAAAGCTTCTCGCACAGTATGGAGATGCCGAACAATTCTTGTACAGTGCATTTGCGCAATTTGGCACCAAAGATACGTTTTCATTTTTTGAATCTCGGGGACTCCCGCTTAAGGTGGAGGCTAATAATCGAGCGTTTCCACAAAGCGAAAAAGCAACAGATGTCGTTCGAGTACTAGAGAGATACCTACAGGAAGGAGGCGTGGAAGTACGGAAGAATGCTCGTGTTGAGCGAATTGAGAAGAGCGATACCCGCATTGAAAGTGTGCTTGCAGACGGCGTTACTTACACGGCAGATTCCTACGTTTTCTCTACGGGAGGGTTATCACACCCCGAGACCGGTTCTACTGGAGATGGGTTCACATGGCTTACGGATATGCAACACACGGTACAAAAGCCCAGTCCGACTATTGTCCCACTCCGCGTGAAAGAATCTTGGGTAGGAAATCTGTCGGGCAAATCAGTTTCGGAAGCCAAGATTACTTTTTTCGTAAATGGCAAGAAGAAGTTCTCAAAGACAGGCTCCATACTATTTACACACTTTGGCATATCCGGCCCCACCATTTTGAATGTTGCGGGAGAAGTGGGCGACTTGCTTCAGGAGGGCGCTGTTTCTGCGAAGATAGATTTATTCCCAACAATGGACCTCGGAGTGCTTGACCATCAAATTACGGCTGTATTCGAGAAGAACAAGAACAGAACACTCAGAAACGTCTTTAAGGAAATTGCACCGGCAGGCACAGCCAAAGTGCTACTGGCTACCATTCCTTCAATTGATGTGGAAACAAAAGTACATAGCGTCCTTAAAGGAGACCGTAGGAAATTGGCGGAAATTTTGAAACATATCCCACTCACTATTGAAGGACTTATGGGCTTTGAGCGCGCAGTAGTGGCAAATGGAGGTGTTGAGTTAGTTGATATAGATATGCGTACTATGCAGTCAAAGAAATATGAGAATCTTTATATCATTGGAGACTTGCTTAACATCACACGACCCTCGGGTGGGTACTCTTTGCAATTGTGTTGGACGACTGGTTTTATAGCGGGGAGTTCAGCTTAAGGAATAACCCGAGCCCACTGATACAATAGAGACATGTATTTTGTGTACATTATTGAGTGTGAAGATGGGTCCTTATATACGGGAATCACTACGAACGTTGAACGGCGTTTTTCTGAACATAAAAAAGGGACAGGTGGCCGATACACTCGCGCTCGGAAGCCTCTTCGTGTGGTGTATTCTGAGACGCAGACCAATCGCTCTGAAGCACTAAAGCGAGAAGCTGAAATAAAAGGTTGGCCACGTTACCAAAAATTACTTTTTTTGAAAGTCTCTGGAAAGTGAGACTTTAGTGGTGTGCCAATTTTATAACCAAATACAGAATCGTAATACCGACAATTGTCATTATAGTCGTCCAATGCTTCGGATGGGAATGATAGCTCTCAGGGATAAGGTCACTCGCACTGATATAAAGAAAGAACCCAGAAAAGAGAGCAAGCATGAGTCCAAGAATGCCCTCTGATAATACAAAGAAGAATGACGTTAGCACTCCCACAGCTGGAGCTATAGAATCTACAAAAAGCCAACGAAGAGCTTTGGTTTGACCCCCATTATTTTTAAGCACAAGAT
The DNA here is from genome assembly GCA_041623915.1 of Minisyncoccia bacterium. Lineage (GTDB taxonomy): Bacteria > Patescibacteriota > Minisyncoccia > Phycocordibacterales > Phycocordibacteraceae > C7867-001. The sequence continues at coordinate 2,403 of JBFJWB010000012.1, forward strand.
TAACGGTATTTACACCATCAGAAAAATCATGAACCAGTACCGTGATTGCAACAAGCACACCTACTTCTGGCGAGACTTGGAATGCAAGTCCAATACCAAGACCATCTAGAAAGCTGTGAAAAGATATACTACCAGCGCCAGCAGTGCCGCGTTGTATACCTCCATCCTTGTTGTCAGCGTGTCCGTGTAAGAGTAAGAATCTATCAAGGGCGAGATATATAGTGAAACCAAGTACAGTAAATGTAAGTATGTTAGAGATAGAATACACGCTACTGGCTAACTCAATAGCTTCTGGGAGCATCTCAAAAAATACAACTCCAAGTATTGCCCCTGCACTAAACCCAATAATGAGGTGCAATCGATCTTTTAACCGAAGAGCAAAGAGTCCTCCAAGGAGAGTAGAAAAGAACGTTGCAATTGTGATGAGTATAATCATAGTAGGTTAGACGTTTGCGCAAGTATTACAGGTGCCAAAAAATTCAAGCGAATGGTCACTCAATGAAGAGAATTTGGAACTAGCTTGCATTGCCTGTTTTTCCAGCTTCTCTGCCAAGCAACCCTGAATACCTTCAATGACACCACATCCAGTGCAGACCAAATGGTGATGATGTTTTCCGGCGACTACTATTTCATAATCAGTATGACCGTGTTGTAAATTAACGCGACGGACAATGCCAGCCGATGCAAGCGCCTCAAGTGCTCTATAAAGAGTGACGACACTAATCTCGCCTTGTCTCCAAAGAGTCTTGAGTTCTTGTGCGCTTAAGGGTTTCTTTACTGTAGACAGAAGAGAAAGGAGATATAGTCGGCGAGGGGTAGCTTTTAGCCCGTGCTCCCGAAGTGCGTCTGCATACTCAGTTTTTATGGACATGAACTATAGAATATTATAAACGCAATATTATTGCAACTAGAAAAACAAGCAGATTTAAATTAATTGGTAATCCAGTAAATATTTATAATTTAAAAATCTTGTAGTCGCATAAATATGCAAGGTGCGGTAGGGTATTCAGACATGACAGGCAATTCCGGCGTTCAATCGCGCGAAGCAATTGTCCGGTTCAGCGATGTTTCGTTTGAATATGGACATAATTATCCGATCCTAAATGGAGCGGATTTTTCTCTTAGGCGCGGAATGAAAGTCACTCTAATGGGACAAAATGGAGCAGGCAAATCCACAATCTTTAAGCTTATTGCTGGGGAGCTTAAACCTGAATCCGGAGGTATTCATATACCTCACGGCATGAGTATCGCTATGGCCCATCAGGTCATTCCAAAAGAAATGCGTGAACTGTCTGTGCGGGATTTCTTCTCCTCCTGTTTTACAGAAACAGTATATGACATTGATCCGAAGATAGATGCGGTACTTGACGTGGTACAACTGCATGCGCCAAAGGACCGTGAAGTTAAGTCATTCTCTGGCGGTCAGCAGGCGCGCTTGCTTTTGGCCCGCGCCCTCATACAAGATCCCGATCTCCTTCTTCTAGACGAGCCGACCAACAACTTGGACGCAGATGGAATAGAACATCTCGTTACTTTTCTTAAGGAGTATCAGAAGAGCTGTTTGGTAATTTCTCACGACGCGGACTTTCTTAATGCTTTCACCAATGGTGTTCTGTACTTAGATGTACACACGCACAAGATAGAACAGTACACGGGGAACTACTTTGATCTTTTGAAAGAGATCAGTGCTCGTATTGAACGAGAGAAGCGTAAGAATGCGCAGTTTGCAAAGAACATACAGAGCAACAAGGATAAGGTGAACTTTTTCGCGCAGAAAGGAGGGAAGATGCGTCTGGTTGCAAAAAAGATGCGTGTGGAGATTGAACAAATGGAGGAGGATAAGGTGGATGTCAGGCGGGAAGATAAGAGCATTCGTCCTTTTACTATTCCGGTACAGTCAGACGTGCGTGGGGATGTGCTTTCCATAACGTCCGTGACCACAATGAATCCAAAGAACCATAAGCCGAAAATCACAAAGAAAAATCTCACTTTAACAAAGCGACAGCACTTGTTATTAAAAGGGCCAAACGGTATAGGCAAGACAACCCTTTTGGAACACCTTGCACACAATACTGCTGAAGGAGCAAAAATCACTAATGGTGTGAGAGTTGGGTACTACCGACAAGATTTCTCGACACTTAACATGGAGCATACAGTGCGCGAAGCTTTGTTAGAGGTTATGCAACAACAAAATGAGGAGAAGATGCGTTCCACTGCAGCTGGTTTTCTCCTAACTTCTGATCATGTAACTAAAAAAATAGGTGTACTTTCTGAAGGACAGAAAGGCTTAGTAGCTTTTGCTCGTCTTGTGCTTGAGTGTCCAGGACTTCTTATTCTTGATGAGCCTACGAATCATATAAACTTCAGGCACTTACCTATAATTGCTGAAGCGCTTGATAATTATGAAGGGGCGATGATCTTAGTTAGTCACGTGCCAGAGTTTGTAGAGCAAATCAGAATAGACGAGATTCTAGAGCTCGGTTAGCTCTGCGATGGTGTCTATCTAGAGACCTAAAGCGGAAAGGAATGTTGTGAGTTCCTCGCCATCAATCTTCCGTACTGTACCAGGGGCAAGACGTCCCAGTTTGATATTCATGATTCGCGTACGCGTAAGTTCAGACACTCCGTTATGCATCGCGTCTACCATTCTTCGTATTTGGTGACGTTTGCCCTCAGATAGCACAATCCGGAATGATGAATCGCCTACACGAGTTAGGGTGCAAGGCTTTGTTATGTAGTCGCCAATGTCTACCCCCGCTGACATGTGCTTAGTGAAGCTGTCGCGAAGTTTCTGCGTTGTGGTCACGAAGTACTCCTTTTCGTGTTCATGCTCTGGATTCAATAGGCGGTCAGTAATCCTTCCATCATTAGTCAGTATGATTAGGCCGTGCGAATCTTTGTCTAGACGGCCTACAGGAAAAACATCTTTTGTTCCGGGGATGTTTACAATTGCTTCTGCGATATCTTTTTCTTCTCCTTGTGGGGAATGGGCAACTATTCCTTTTGGCTTATGATACGCGAGGTATATATGCTTTTTGGGTTTCTTGCTAGGACGAACTTCAACAGTATCGTTTTCCAATACTTTACTACCCAGTACAGCGCGTACTCCATTTATATAGACTTTTCTGCTCTCAATTAACTCATCAGCGCCTCGTCTTGTCGAATAACCTTTTTGGGCTAAGTATTTATTTATACGCATTGGGAAATCCATCCGCGCACTATACGCTATTTTATAAAAATGTGCCGTATAATAAATTTTAGTATCTTCCACCCAATGACACCAACGGCAATCCAAAACACAACACCTACGAACAAAATGGTTAGTGCTGGTTCACCAATAAAATCCCAAAAGAACCTCAATACCTTCAAAACAAACCATTCAGATTTATCCGTTGTGAATTCTCCAGTATCATCTGCAAATTCTCCTGTCCCATCTCCAAAATCAGAAGCGCTTTCATGGAAGGACTCTCCACCAGCGTTCATGCTTTCAGCAAAACCATTAGCGGAACGGTCAGCTCCATCACTAAATGATTCCGCACCTTTTTCAAAATTATCAAAAAAACTATCCTGAGCGTGTGTGGCAAAAGGAAGTAGAAATAAGGCAAGTAAAATTATATTTCGCATAAATAATAGTTTAGCGTGGCTTGTCTGATTATGTTTTGGCAATCCACAACACACATTACAAGATGTGTTTTCTTTGAATACAAACAATACACCTAACATGCGGTATAATTTATAGATGTTTAAGCACTCTTTCACCATTTATGTGACGGTTGGAGTTTTAGCTTTAGCTGGAATTAGTTATGGAGTCATTGATTACAATTCCAGCCCCTCATATAACCTAATAGCAGTGCAGCGCGGTACAGTCATTCGTGAAGCTTCAGCAAGCGGTAAGGTAGAATCACCAACTCATATTGATTTACATTTCAAAAATAGCGGGAGAGTAACGGCCAAGTTTGTTAATACAGGCGATTCTGTAGTTGCTGGGCAAACTTTATTAAGACAAGACTCGAGGGAGCTCTCCGCACAATTACAAGAGCTAAATGCTGGAGTAGATGTACAAAAAGCGCAATTAGCTCAAGCGCTCGCCGGTGCAAGTGTAGAAGATATACGGTTAGCAGAGACTGCAGTCATAAACGCCTTGCGCGCAATCAAAGATGCTGAGGCAGGACTTAAGAAGTCTATACAAGACACATACACAAAATCAGATGATGCAGTACGAACCAAGGCTGATGTTGTCTTTACTAACCCACGCGCGGATAACCCACAGATTAATTTCATTATCAACAATACGCAATTAGAGCTGAAAACAGAATCGCAAAGGGAAAAAATTGAAGGATTACTTAAAAATTGGAGTAGCTCGCTAAAAGAGTCTACAGAAGATTTAGAGACTCTTGTTGAACTTTCCGAAGAAAACTTAAGTGAGGTAGTACGTCTTTTGGATTATATTGCGCAATCACTGAATACACATGTCGCTGGATTATCTGAAACAACACTTGAAAACTGGAAAGCAAGCGTATCAACTGCTCGTTCCAATGTGAATTCAGTTGCTGCTACGCTTTCAAACAAAACTGAAGCATTGGCTAGCGCGCAGGGTGCATTGATAAGCGCAGAAGATGCGTTAGCACAAGCAAAGGCTCCTATTCGCAAAGAAGACATAGAGTTATATCAGGCGCAAATAAGACAGGCGGAAGCTTCAGTAGCGCGCGTACGAGCAAACTTAGCTGACACAAATCTCATTGCGCCGGTCGGGGGAGTTATAACTGCAACAGAAGTAAATGTGGGAGAGATTATTACTCCTTCTGTCGCCGCAGTGTCTCTTGCCCCTTCCGGAATGCTTCAAATTAAATTGAATGTCTCTGAAAATAATATTGTTGGAGTCTCTGTAGGTCAGAAGACGCGTATAACTTTAGACGCTTTTGGTAATGATACTGAATGGATCGGTACAGTTGTTGCAATTGATCCGGCTGAGACAATAGTTGGAGGAGCGGTGTATTATCAAACAACTGTAGTATTTGATGATGTAGATGAGCGCGTTAGGTCTGGTATGACTGCAAATGTGTGGGTGGTCATAGCAACACGTGAAGATGTATTATTCATCCCAGCTAGCGCATTGAAAAAGAAAGGCGCAGTTACGTATGTAGAAGTTTACACTAGCGATTCTATAGAAGAACGCGTAGTGGAAACTGGTATCACTGGAAAATCTGGTGTCATTGAGATACTTTCTGGCTTAGAGGAGAATGAGCAGATTGTCACATGATTACACTTAAGACAGCTCTTTTCATTGCATACAAATCTATAGTACACGGCAGTCGTTCTACCGTTGCGCTAATCATTTTTATACTTTCACTCTCGTTTCTCAACATGCTCTTTATCTCGGGCATTTTGTTCGGTCTACAGAGTTTAATTACAAATACAATAATTAATGTCTGGACGTCGCACATAGTAGTGACTCCCCAACGTGAACCACAGCTTAAGCAATACATTCCTAATCAGGATTTAGTACGTGCTCAAATTGAGACCATTCCAGGCGTAATTGCTACCACTAGGCGTTATGCGTTGTCCGGCTCTATGACATTTGATAAAGACCGTACTGGGCAAGTAACAACTGTGTCTGGAGCTATTAGTGGTATTGATCCAGCGGAAGATGGCAAGGTTCTGGATATTGCAGGTATTTTGGTAGATGGAGAATATCTTACAGAAACAGATCGTGACTATATACTTTTGAGTTCTGCGGTTGCTGGAGGATACGGATTACCTGCTCCAGCGGATTTAGGTGGGGTGCGCTCTGGGGATAAGGTTCAAGTGACTTACGCAAGCGGACTCATAAGAAGCTATACGGTAAAAGGCATTTATGATGATGCGATAGGTATTTTCGAGACATTTGTAACAACTAAAGAAGCTGAATCGGTATTAAGTACATACAACAGCGCATCAAAGATTTTAGTAAAAACTGATCTGGAAGCATCTGAAATTGGTGCTTATGTTAGGCGCATACAAGGTGTTGCGCCAAATTTATGGGTGCAAGATTATACAAGTATCATAGGTTCTTTTGCGTCTTTTCTGGGCGCTTTAGATCTCATCTCATTTATTGTAAGCGCCATTAGCGTGCTGGTCGCAGCAATAACTATTTTCGTGATGGTATACGTTAATGCCGTAAGCAAGCGCAGACAAATAGGCATATTAAAAGCTATAGGTATAAATGAGCGCATAATTATACTCTCGTACGTGTTTCAATCAGTCTTCTATGCGTTTTGCGGAATCGCTGTCGGAGCAGTACTTGTCTTTGGCGTATTGACTCCATTTTTGGTAGCTTACCCAATTGATGTTGTGTTCGGTGGTCTTTCGCTTGTACATCGCACATTGCAAGTCTCGTTCGCAGTTTTGAGTCTAGGTATAGCTGGCTTGCTAGCTGGGTACATTCCTTCTCGCATTGTCGTGCGTCAGGATATATTAAAAGCAATATGGGGATGAACACAAAACCAATGATTTCTGTGAAGAGTTTAGTTAAGACTTATCCTGGCAAGGTGGAAACACATGCATTACGCGGAGTAACGTTTGATATTGAAAAGGGTGAATTTGTAGCATTGATGGGAAGAAGTGGTTCAGGTAAATCAACTCTACTGCACCAGCTTGGATTACTAGATTTACCTACAGAAGGCGTTGTAGAGATAGAGGGAGAGAATATAATGACACTATCTGAAGATGAGCGTTCTAGATTCCGACTGCAATATCTAGGTTATATTTTTCAAGAATATGCTCTTATCGCAGAATTTACTGCACTTGAGAATGTTCTTTTGCCAGCAATGGCACTAGAAGGAAACCATGATCGGGAACATGCAGAACATCTACTTGATCTGGTAGGGCTCAAAGACCGTTGTCATCATTATCCAAATGAGCTATCTGGTGGTGAGCAACAGCGTGTCGCAATAGCTCGCGCACTCGTTAATAAACCACGAGTGCTTTTTGCAGACGAGCCAACAGCTAATTTAGACACTGTATCGTCAGCGACCGTATTGGAATTGTTTACACAACTTAATAAAGAATTGTCTCAGACCATACTTATGGTTACTCACGAAGTTGATGATAAGCAGTATGTTGATCGGGCACTGCATCTTAGAGACGGTCTTCTTGTTGATGAGAAAGACGCATGAGATTACACTGTTATAATTAACGCATGAAAATAAAACACACTCTAGGCATTGCGCTGGCAATTGCGATTGCTTCAGTAGCTTGGTACGGACTTTCGCCGCTTATATTTACTGAAACACTTAACGAACCAATACCAGTAACATCTTCTAAGTCTGAAGATGTTACTACTTCAGATTCAAATTCAGAAGAAGCAGCCCAAGACTCATCAGGGGCTACAATTGTTGGTACTTTTGGGCACCCTGCTTCAGGTACTGTACGTATAGTAAGTGACGGGGTTGCAGATTATGTACGTTACGAAAACCTTCAAACAATAAACGGGCCTGATTTATACGTTTACCTTGCTACCGATCTGGAGGCAAAAGATTTCATTAGTCTGGGACGTGTTAAGGCAACGGAGGGAAACATAAATTACAGTATTCCAAATGGGGTAGATATAAATAAGTACAAATATGTACTTATTTGGTGTAAGGCTTTTGGTGTGCTATTTAATTCTGCTAATTTAGACGAAGCGCAATAAAATGCGTTAAATAATACTTTCGTAATATGAGTAAGTACAGCGGAATGTTGAATTTCTTCTATGCAGAATCTTTTGTATGAACCTCCTGTTAATGGAGATTATGATTCTTAATATATATGAGATTTATAAAAAGAATCACGGTTTTCCTTGTACTAGCCACAACATTTGTCAGCGTATCGTACGCAGTGCGTATACATGAAGGAGTGGTGCATGATGTTATAAGTGCTGGTGGGATTTTTGGTCCATTGGGTTTTGTTGCACTCACTGCATTATTTGTTGTATTTATTGTCCCGTTTGATATCGTATTATTGGTACCAGTTGGTTCTGTGATTTGGGGCCCGATACCAACTGCGCTCATGAGCATAAGTGGCTGGGTACTCGGTTCCGGTATTGCTTTTGGGATTGCTCGCTCATTTGGGGCGTCTGCTGTAGAAAATTTGGTTGGCATGAAGCGTGTTCGCTCTATTGAAAAACATATATCAGAACACTCTCTTTTCTGGAGTGTGGTGTTCATGCGAATGTTTATATCGGTAGATGTTTTAAGCTATGCACTAGGCCTATTCAGTCGTATCAAGTGGAAGAATTATATGCTCGCTACAGCAATTGGGGTTACTCCGTTTGGTTTTTACTTTGCATACACTGGAGTTCTTTCATTTGGATATCAGATACTATCCATAGCAGGAGCTTTTTGTCTTGCTGGTATAATGATGTTTCGGTTTGGAATAGTTCGCAAGTCATGAAGTGTAAAGACCGTGCTATTATGTTTGCCATATAAATACTAATAATGAATCATCAATGAACAAATTTCTTATGCCAGCAGCTCTCCTCCTAGGGCTAGTATTTATAGGCGGGGCTATTTTGTGGAATGGAAGTAATCCCATAACTCCAGCTGGGCAACAGCCTATTTCTTTGGATATTGCTGATGTAAACACCGAGAACGTACCGTTTATTGGCGACCTTGATGCGCCAGTCTCTATTGCATTCTGGTCTGATTTCCAATGTCCATACTGTAGAGCGTCTGAGATTGGACATCCACAATTACCTACCATTGAACCAGCGTTACCGCAGATCATTGAAAAGTATGTAGCGACAGGAAAGGTCAAGATATTCTTTAAGGATGTTGCATTTCTAGGTAGTGACTCGCAAGATGCAGCAGAATACTCTCTTGCTGTATGGAACATGTATCCAGATCGTTGGTTTGAGTGGCGAGAGGCAATGTTTGAAGCTCAGGACGAGGAGCATGCTGGTTTTGGTAACGCAGACTCTATTGACCTTCTTAACTCATCAATCGGTCTTGATGCAGATGCCATCCGTGCTGACATAGTCACAAATGGTTCTGTGTACAAAGCACAGGTTGCTGATGCCACATCTGAAGCAGGTAAGCTTGGAGTTCGTGCGACACCTTCATTTGTAGTAAACACAACCTTCATTGAAGGCGCTCAAGGCTTCTCGGCTTTTGAGCCAGTTATAGAAGCTGAGCTAAACTAAGTTTTGTTTATTTAAAACGCACGGCACATGTGTGCCGTGCGTTTTGCGTGGTATTCTATAATCAATGTTGATTACAATACTGCCTGTTGCAGCTGCATGCTTCGCTATTGCATTTGTTGGTGGGGCAGTTGGACTTTCCTTTCGTGACCATAAACATCTAGTTATAGGCGTTTCTTCAGGTGTCGCGGTCGGTCTAGCGTTTTTTGTTCTGTTGCCTAAGGCCACTGATCTTGGAATATCTATACAGACCGCAACTACCCTTACTGCAATTGGGTTCTTTTTGTATTTAGTACTTGATAGAGTAGTAATGGCTTCACAAGAAAAAGAAGATCTGATTCATTCTGGAGAATTCGTTTCGCGAAGCGTGTTTGGGGCGCTTGTTTTTCCTGTGCGCGCATTTATAAGTGGTGTAGCTGTCGGCGTAGGATTCCAAGTCTCGTTATTAGTTGGAGCACTGCTTACCGTAGCTGTGTTGATGCACAATTTTTCTGGAGGTATGCAGGTAGTGAATACAGTTCTTACAAATGGAGGGACACAGTCCCGAGCCATCCGCTGGCTTTTTGTGTACGCTTTCGCTTCAGTATTTGGTGTGGCCATCACGCTTGTTACAGAGACAACATCAGCAATGTTAAGTCCTGTTCTAGCCGTTCTTTCTGGAGTGTTTTTATATCTAGGCACAAATGACGTTATTCCTGAGACGTATCATAGGCATCCACGGATTGCAGTAACCATGATGGCAATTCTTGGAGTCTTGAGTATTTATGTATTTGCGTTACCAATTATTTAATGATTCTGACATGCACCTATTTTCTCATTGGATAATTTCAGCATTGTCTGTAGGTATTGCAGCAACCATTGTGCCACACACAACAATCACAATTGCAGGAGCTTTTATCTCTGCGGTTGTGCTTGGCGGGCTCAATATTTTTATAAAACCAATCTTATTTATACTCACGTTACCTGTGACATTAATAACTCTAGGATTATTTTCAATAGTTATTAATGCGCTACTTGTATGGTTTGCAAGTGTGCTAGTGCCAGGCTTTTCTGTTTCTGGGTTCGTAGGAGCGATACTATTTGCAATCGTACTGTCACTAGTGAATTGGGTGTTTGAGGCTTGGGAAAAATAACACAATACTTACTTTTTAAGTGCCCTACGCTTCTCCTGAATTAGATTGATAACGATTGGAAGGAATGAAACTACAATTATAAGAAGAGAAATTGGTAGTATAAAACGTTCGCTATTTGGAATTATTGATCCTAAAGCATAACCAGCTAGAGTTATGCTTATTCCCCAAATACATGCACCAATTATATTGTAGGAGAGAAAGCGCCTGTATGGCATAGTGCCGATACCTGCAAATATAGGAGTCATTGTACGTACTATCGGCACAAATCTTGCAAGTATCACAGCTCTACCACCATATGTCTCATAGAAGCGTTCTGTACGAGCAACATAACTCTTTTTAAAGAAAAAAGACTCCTCACGTGTAAAGAAACGAGTGCCGACACTTTTCCCAAACCAGTACCCTACAGAATCTCCTAATATCGCAGCAATGACAATCGTTATTATTAAGGGAATGATGGAGAGTAATTCGCTGGAAGCGACCAAGCCTGACGCAAATAGCAAACTATCTCCTGGAAAAAGTACGCCAATAAGTAGTCCAGATTCTGCAAACACAACTAAACCAATTCCGATATATCCGCCAGCTTTAATTATTGCTATGGGGTCTAACTGTAAACATGCGTATAAAAATTCGTACATGTTTTTAGAGTATACTATGTATATTAATAAATGAAGTTACAAGAACAGATGCAATATTTTAAAAAATTGCGGGAGTTAGACGAAAGCGTAGTATCTAGCATGCCAAATGGCGCACTAGATGAGACTATTGCAGAGACAAGAGAGCATCTTACTTCCTTGTTGAAGTCTTCTCGGAATATAGATATCCCCGACACAGCGGACGGTCAGTAGTGTGTCTGGTATACTGGCAAATATATGAAACCAGTACAAACAGGAATTGCTGTGGCGCTTGCGCTTGTTGTAGTGACCGTGCTCTTAATCTTGCCAAGAGTATCACTACCTACTTCAACAGAAAGCGTTGACAGCACCAATGATATTACTTCAAACTCATCTACTATGACTGATACAAACGCAACAGAATTAGAAATCAACGACACAAAAGAGGGTTCAGGCACAACTGCTGAAACAGGGGACACAGTTACAGTTCATTATGTCGGAGCGTTTCCGGACGGTAATGTATTTGATGCATCTCGTCCACGGGGTGATGAAGGATTTACTTTTACACTTGGTGCAGGTCAAGTAATTGCTGGATGGGATCAGGGTGTTGTGGGCATGAAGGTGGGCGGAAAACGAACGCTAGTAATTCCTGCTTCCCTTGGATATGGCGAGAATGGTTATCCGCCAGTGATCCCAATGAACGCAACACTTGTATTTGAAGTGGAGTTGCTCTCCGTACAAAAAGGTCAGTAGTTAAGACTTAAAAGAAAACGGGCACGAACCATTGGTTCGTGCCCGTTGTGTGCTGACTGCACGCTTTACGGTGTCGGTAAGACACCAGTCGAGGAATGTAACAGCAAAACACTGCGCGCACACTCCATTTGGCGGTACTCCTGTATATCGCCGGATCCGAAAATCTTGTCAAAAATCAGAAATGCCAGTGTTGCGACGCCGGCGTATACAGCTTGCTTTTCTGGCTTGGCATTATCTCCAAAAGCAAGGCTTGAAGCTAGTCCCGCACCAGCACCCGCACCGATGGAGATCATAATCGATCTGCCGAAAGTGTGCACAACCCTGCCTTGTCGATGACTTGCATGCCATGCACACCCGTCTTGCACAGCTTTCAGGTCAGCCTTTTGAAAACCAGCAGGTCGATCGCCCCTGCTAACGAAGCTTAAGTCACCGCTACCGCTGAAGAAATTTTGTTCTGTGCTTGTGATGGTTACACTGGTTCCATCCGAGAAAGTGATTGTTCTGAAGTCATCACTTGCCATGACATTAAAACTGCCAAAGGCAAGTACTGCTCCAAAAACTAACTGGAAAAACAGATTGTGATTGCGCATTATGCACCTCCAATTTTTGATGCTTGATGAACTAGTTGCCAGTCCGAATGGGCTGATCTGGTAAAGACTATATGCTTTATTTGCCAAGATGTCAAGAGCATGATACAGCGTCTGGCATGGTGTTTTTTGCTTCTGCACGCTAGAGTCGATACATGAAGGCAATTTCATTTTCTATAAACAAGAGAACACAGTTAACTAAAGCACGTGCAGGAACGCTTGCCACGCCACACGGAGTTATACAGACACCCGCCTTTGTTCCTGTTGGTACTAAGGCAAATGTAAAAGGCATTTTGCCAAAAGACTTAGAGACGCTCGGGGCACAGGTAGTTCTTGCCAATACATACCATCTATACCTTCAGCCAGGTGAAGACTTGGTAATGGAAGCAGGTGGACTAGGGAAGTTTATGGCGTGGGACGGTCCCACTATGACAGACTCTGGTGGGTTTCAGGTTTTTTCGCTTGGTGCCGCTTTCGGTAAGACAATTAGCAAGTTTGTGAAAGAAGATGAACCAGACGAAGATGGGCTTACCGTATATGATGAGAGTGTGGCAAGTCAGCATGGTCAGTTGGCCGTAATTGATGAGGAGGGAGTATCTTTCACATCGCATCATGACGGCTCGTTGCATCGTTTTACGCCTGAACGCTCAGTGGAAATACAGCAGACGCTCGGTGCCGATATGTTTTTCGCTTTTGACGAATGCACTTCACCAACTGAGCCATATGAATATCAAAAAGAGGCTATGGGACGAACGCATCGTTGGGCACAGCGCTCACTTCAAGCACACCGTAGAAACCTAGAAGCTCGGAAGCGTCAGGGCATTTTCGGCATTGTGCAGGGAGGTAGGTTTGCGGACTTACGTAAGGAGTCTGCGAAAGAGATTGCCTCAATGGGCTTTGATGGCATCGGAATCGGGGGGTCTTTTAGTAAGGAGGACATGCGTGGTGCACTTCAGGCAGCCGTTGGGGAATTACCTGAAGAGCTTCCTCGTCATTTCCTTGGTATTGGTGAGCCAGGTGACGTTCTTGAGGGAGTTGCAAACGGCATGGATCTTTTTGATTGCGTTGCCCCTACACGCATTGGTCGTCATGGCTCTATATATACCAAACGAGGAATTCTTCACCTAAAGGGTGAAAAGTATAAAAATGACTTTTCTCCACTTGATCCGGAGACTGTAGTGCCATGCACAGAGCGATTCACGCGTGCATACTTGGCACACTTGGTGCGTTCAGGAGAACTCCTAGGATCTGTTATCTGCTCTATGCACAATGTGGGCTTTATTTTGAAACTGCTGGATGAGGCACGTCAGGCCATTCTGGATGAGCGATTTGATGCGTTTCGGAATGATTTCAATCAAGCGTATTATACTTTATAAATCATTCACTCTGTACGAGGTATGGAAAGGTTACCTGCGTGGCGTCTTCGACACCACCACCCGCAACGTGGAGTGGAAAAAATAACACGCTCCACAAATCAACCCCATCGATACACATCGATGGGGTTGTCTATATAAGCGTAGAAGGCCAGACCTCCTACGCTTGTTGACCACTACAGCTATATTGACAAAACTAATGTTAAATGGCAGTTTGGCAGACAGAGTACGTTATCTATTTTAGTACGTACGTTCTTAGCAAGGAGTAGAAATGAGTATAGTCAAGGAGATTTTCTTTGAGTACGACGGCGTAGCCCGCCTCACCGACACTCTGTACATGGTACAAAAAGATAGCCTGTGTGGCGTCTTCGACACCACCACGAAGTCTGTGGTGGTACCGGTTGAGTACAACAGCATGCATCGCCTCACCGACACTTTGTACGAGGTGAGAAAAGGTGACCTGCGTGGCATCTTCGACACCACCACCCGCAACGTGGAGTGGAAAAAATAACACGCTCCACAAATCAACCCCATCGATACACATCGATGGGGTTGTCTATATAAGCGTAGAA
>JBFJWB010000013.1:0-16406 GCA_041623915.1 Minisyncoccia bacterium
ATTGGATGTTAAGTAATGCACACCGTTTTGGATTTGTGCTTTCATATCCTAAAGGTAACGAGTACTATGTGTACGAGCCTTGGCATTGGCGGTTTGTTGGAACATCACTTGCTAGTGACTTGCGGACAAACAAACAACACTTCTACGATCTTGATCAACGTACAATAGATAAATATCTTGCTGACATTTTTTAATACACATTATGCATATATATATTACGCGCCCAATTCCAAAAGCAGGTATTGATTATCTTACAAGGAAGGGTTACCAAATCACTGTTAATCGAGAAGACCGAACTCTTTCCAAACGTGAACTTATTTCTGAAATAAGTGAAGTACACTACGATGCTGTACTAACGTTGCTTACTGACAAAATAGACGCAGACGTACTAGAAGCTATTGGGCCCAGATGTAAAATTATCGCTAATTATGCAGTTGGCTTTGATAACATTGACATAGAGGCTGCTGTTTCCCGCGGTATTGTCGTTACAAATACACCAAGTGTGCTAAATAACGCAGTAGCGGAACACACTGTTGCTTTAATGTGTTCTGTTTCTAGGCGTATCGTGGAAGCCGATAAATTTATGCGTGAAGGTATGTATAAAGGGTGGGCGCCAACAATGCTCCTTGGCATTGAGCTTGCTGGTAAAACTCTAGGTATAATTGGGCTCGGTAACATTGGTTCACGAGTAGGACACATAGCAAGTGGGGGTTTTGATATGCAGGTGCTTTATCACGATGTTAAACCTACGCCTAGTTTTGAGGAAGAATGCAATGCACGTTTTTGTTCAGAATTAGATGAAATATTAGAAAAGTCAGACATTGTAACGCTTCATGTTCCACTGCTTCCATCAACGAAACACTTGATTGACGCTCGCAGACTTTCGCAAATGAAACAAACGGCTATTCTTATTAATACATCACGTGGCGGTGTGATAGATGAGAAAGCGTTAGTGGATGCGTTATCAGAACAAAAGATTGCCGGCGCTGGTCTTGATGTGTTTGAACATGAACCGGAAATTACTCCCGGTCTCTCAAAACTTTCAAATGTTGTTCTTACACCGCACATTGCATCAGCAACTACAGAAGCAAGAAATGCGATGGCTGTATGTGCTGCAGAAAACATTCACTTAGTACTATCTGGTGAGGAACCAGCAAATCCTGTGCACTCTAAGAAAAAATAGTCGGCAAAGCAATATCTCACCTTGCGGTGAGATATTGCTGCCGTCCAGCACTCTGGCGAGAAAATATCCTGGAGCGAATAGGTTGTCCAATGGTGCGAGTATCCCACCCGCGAGTTTAGGACTATGTGGTGCGTTTAAGGATTTTCTCAAGAGAGCGTGAACCTGTATATAGTGTGCCTGAACGCACTTTACATTGTCAAGTAAATGTTGGGCAAAAATATCTGGATAACCCATGTATAGCCTGTGCAAAACTCACTTATTGCAGTGAATAACGAGAATAGCGAATAACTGCATGTTTTTTATAACAAAAACCACACGTCCCGAGACGATAACGTGTGGTTACAAAACTATCTAAATATAAATTATTTCAACGCAAGATGCGCTACACCAACAAGTGCTGCAAGTTCAGCTTGTGATGTTGGCAGGTTCGATGGGCGCGAGATGTCGACATGCCCTACAACAGCAATTGTAATATTGTCACACGAACCTAGCACATTTGCTGCGTTAAGCTCGCGCGAACCAAGCGGTATCATACTGTCCTCTGGGAATAGTATGTCTATGTATTTAGTGAATCGTGCGTTCATTGTATCTGCTATAACACGATAACCAATTAGGTGCTCTACATAACTAAGCCCACAGTTTCCGTCCGAAGCACCATTAGTACGAAGTTCAATTATGGTACCGAAAGGAAGATCTCCCGCAAGATCTCTAGACCGTGCGGCAACCACATACGGATTAGACTTGGCGCCTGAAGCCGTAACAGAAGGGTCATCATCCGTTTGCCAAGGTACTGCATTATAAGCAGTGAGCGAGACAATATGTAGATCTAGCTCTGGCACTATAGGCGCAGAGTCCCCAGTGACAGGTGTAGTCACTGCGCCAGAGAAAAGTAAAAAGCCCATTAGGGCATCAAATATAGTCATAAAATTTAGTAGACACGAAATAGCAAGTAATTGCTTTGTATTTCCACGATAGCATGCTTGCCATCTTTTGTCAATGCTTTTTGAGGTACGGCAGGCATTAAAACATTCCACTTTTCATAAACATACTCACTTGCTTCTGTAATTCTATTGTCCTAGCCATGATAGGATTGAAGAACCATGACGCAATTTGATGCAATAATTTTAGGTGTAATTGAAGGCGTTACGGAATTCTTACCGATATCTTCAACTGGTCATTTAATACTTGCATCTTCCCTGCTGGCAATACCTCAAACGGACTTTGTAAAGACATTTGAGATTGCAATACAAATGGGCGCAATCCTTGCTGTGGTAGTAATGTTTTGGAAATCCTTTTTAAATCGTGATCTTGTCGCACGATTAGTGGTGGCCTTCATTCCTACAGGAATTATCGGACTTGCTGTGTACGGCATTGTCAAAACTTATCTTATTGGAAACTTATGGGTTGTAATTGGGGCCCTTTTTATTGGAGGTATTGTTCTTATCCTGTTTGAGAAGTACTACCAAATACGAGAACACGGCAAACAATTGAATGAAATTACGTTTCGTGACGCTATCCTTATAGGTATAGCTCAAGCAGTCGCAGTTATTCCCGGAGTATCTAGAAGCGGTGCGACCATCGTTGGCGGATTGATGCGAGGCATTTCTAGAGTTGCAATTGTTGAATTCTCATTTCTACTTGCAGTTCCTACCATGATTATCGCTACAGGCTTTGACCTATTCAATCATGGTTTCTCATTCCAAGAGAACGAGGTGGAATCTCTGCTTATTGGTTTTATTACCGCATTTATAGTTGCCATCGCAACTATACGCTGGCTTCTAACATACATACGCAAGCATTCCTTTACTTCATTTGGAATATACAGGATTGTGCTTTCAGTAGCATTTTTCTTCTTCCTAATAACGTAAGATAGTGTTATGCGGGAACGCTTAAGCACATTTTCTCTCCCATTACTTATAAGCATCCTGATAGCAAACGCTCTATGGATTCAGGAGCCGGTTCTTTATGTGGTATCCATCAGTCTTGGTCTTGCCAAGCTAGTTACAAACGCAACTAATCAAATATTTAGAAAGAATTGGTCACTTGATTATGTTGCATTTCTAGCAATGATAGTCGCACTTGCTACTAATGAGTATCTTGCTGGCGCAGTAGTTGCACTTATGTACTCAAGTGGCGAAGCGCTTGAAGCTTATGCTTCACATAATGCTGAATCGGCTCTTCGTGCTCTTGTTTCTAGCATCCCAAAAACAGCTCTAGTAGAACGAGGTGGACAAATAACAGAGACTCCCCTTAAAGATATTTGCTCTGGCGAGCGTCTACTTATCCGAAATGGTGAATTGGTCCCTCTTGACGGTATCCTTCTTTCAACAAATGCCTTTCTTGATCTAGCTCCAATTACGGGCGAGCCGTTACCAGAGACCGTACACAAAGGCGCCGTAATAAAAAGCGGTAGCATTAACGAAGGTCAGACCTTTTACATTTCTGTGAGCGGGAATCTGGAAACTTCAACCTATTCAAAGATAATTGATTTGGTTCGCCAAGCAGAGAAGGTGAAAGCTCCCTTCGTAGATTTAGCAGATCGCGCAAACATACCGTTTACTTTATTAGCTCTTAGTATTGCTGGTGGCACATACTTACTTACGTTTGATGTTGCGCGTGTACTTGCGGTACTTGTAATCGCAACACCCTGTCCACTAATAATAGCCGCTCCTGTTGCGTTTGTAGGCGGTCTTTCTAGGGCGGCAAAGAATAACATCATTGTAAAGACGCCTTCAGCACTTGAAACCATTACACAAGTCACTACAATCTTTTTTGATAAAACAGGAACACTTACTTTGGGTAAACCAGTATTAGACAGCGTAGTATGTCTTGTGCCAGATCTTTCAGAGTCAGATGCACTCCTGCGCGCTTGTTCTCTAGAATTGCATTCTATACATCCACTTGCTCGCGCAGTGGTCTGGGCTTCTAAAGAGCGTGGAATTAAAACCCTGCCTGCTACTAATGTCTCAGAATCAATAGGGACTGGAATTGCAGGAAACGTAAACGGTCATTACATAACAATCACACACGCTCCACATAGAAACAGGAAAGCAGGGTGTATATCACTTCTACTTACAGAAGACGGAATAGCAACTGCACTTTTTCATTTTTCTGACAAACTAAAAAATAATGCTGTAAAACTACTTTCATCATTATCTGACTCTGGAATCCGCATTGTAATACTAACTGGCGACAGTAAAGAACACGCAGAAGAGGCATTTAAAGGTGTGCCGCTTGATATTCATGCGGATTGCACTCCAGAGAAGAAGTATCAGATTGTTGAAGACGCTCGTGCAAACGGCGAAATTGTTGCGATGATTGGAGACGGGCTAAACGACGCTCCCGCTCTTGCAAAAGCCGATATTGGTATTGTTTTTTCTGGTACGGAAAATAGCGCATCTGTCTCCACTGCAGACATTGCGATAATTGGAAGCAGACTTGAGCTCATTCCTGAATTGCTTGTAATAGCTCATCGGTCAGTTCAAATTGCCAAACAAAGTGTGTACTCAGGAATTGGACTCTCTACAATTGGAATGGGATTTGCAGCTTCTGGATTCATACCTCCTGTACAGGGAGCTATTTTACAAGAAGTAATTGATGTTGCTGTCATCTTAAACTCTCTTCGTAGCACACTAGATGGTGCGAAGTTAGACTAGTTGTGGGTAAGTCCCACTAACGAGCGCGGAAAGAATGATATTCTTTAGGTACAATGGCTCTTTTAGGTAAACGATCGCACGAAAACCGTCCTTGGGGATCTTTTGATCTTTTCACTCAAGACGAGTCTACTACTGTCAAAATCGTACGAGTAGAAGCAGGCAAACGTCTATCACTTCAAAAACACAACCACCGAGCAGAATTTTGGCATATTATATCTGGATCAGGTACGGTAGAAATCGATGACGTATCTCATGAAGCTAATGTGGGAGATGAATTTGAAGTGCAAAAACAATCCACCCATCGTCTTGGGGCTGGGTCTGGTGGACTTGTAGTTCTTGAAATTGCTTTTGGAAACTTTGACGAGAGCGACATTGTACGACTCGCTGACGATTTTAATCGTGCAGATCGCCTAACGTAAAATATGACCACTCTATTGGTGTATCTATTGGCTTTGCTTTTTTCAGCATTTGTTGGAGGAGTCTTAGTCGGTTCACTTTTTTCTAAATCAGCTTATAAAAAACTACGGACTTTTGCTGATGAATTACTTACACGGAGAGACATACTACTCTCGCGCGTATCAGCAAATCCAGTATTAGCGCCAACAAATAACTCATGGGAAACAGAGGCCACGTTTAATCCTGCTGCTGTGGTCATTTCTGGCCGTACACATCTTTTATATCGCGCTATTGGAAACGAAGGTATATCTCGCTTAGGTTATGCTTCAAGCACAAATGGCATTGTGTTTGATGAACGATTACCTTATCCAGCCTACACAGCACTAAATCCTAGAACAGTAAGGCGCGCTAGATACGCCCCGACACTATACCCTTCTGGCGGAAGCTGGGGTGGGTGTGAGGACCCACGCATGGTAAAAATCAACGGACGAATATACGTATCATTTTCTGTCTTTGATGGGTGGGACTTTATACGCATGGGTGTCATGTCTATACCTGAAAAAGACTTCCTAGCGAAACGTTTTTATGCATGGAGCAGTATTACTCTAATCTCGCCTCCTGGACAGATACATAAAAACTGGGTACTTTTTCCTGAAAAAATAAATGACAGATTCGCCTTTATACACAGCATTACACCGAAAGTTGAGGTGGCATACTGTGACTCAATAGAAGCAATAGGAAAGACTGCTCCTTTTATACAAAGTTGGGTTGGACCAAGAGACGCCAATAAGAGCCGAGAAGGATCTTGGGATAATCATGTCCGTGGCGCTGGGCCTCCACCATTAAAGACTGCGCAAGGATGGTTATTGTTCTATCACGCAGTAGATGAAAACGACGACGGAAGATATAAGCTTGGAGTAATGCTTCTTGACCAACAAGATCCAACAAATGTGATTTGTCGCGCCAATGTTCCAATCTTGTCTCCTGATAAAGAATACGAAAACTGTGGTAAGCCAGGCACAATTTATGCCTGTGGTGCAGTTATAAAGGACGAGATGCTTTATATTTATTATGGTGGAGGTGATCGTGTTGCCTGTGTTGCTTTCGCGCCTCTTAATGCATTCCTTGATGCATTAACATCTGGAGAGCACGCTTCACTTACTAGCGTCCCACTCAAAACTTCATAATTATGTTTACTGTACAAAGAGAGCCACACAATCCTATTCTTGCTCCACGTCGCGAACATCCTTGGGAGGCTCGTGCTGTGTTCAATCCTTCTGTAATACGCACACCAACAGGTTGGAAGATGTACTATCGTGCACTTGCAAACGAAGCTACCCTTGTCTCTCCATACGCAGGACAATCAACCGTTGGTGAAGCTTTCTCAGAAGATGGGATACATTTCCATTCTCGTAGACAAGTACTTGTACCTGAAGAAACATGGGAATCATATGGATGTGAAGATCCTAGAGCAACAGTATTTGAAGGCAGAACCTATGTCACATACACAGCATTGGGTGGCTACCCATATTCTGCTGAGAACATAAAAGTTGGTATTGCTATATCAGAAGACGGGACAACCTTTCTTGAGAGACATTTGGTAACACCCTTCAATGCGAAGGCTTTTGCGATATTTCCAGAGCGAGTAAATGGGAAAGTCGCTGCAATGCTTGCCGTACATACTGACACTCCTCCATCTGAGATCTGCATTGTACTTGCAGACAATATTGAAGATTTCTGGTCGCACACATTTTGGGATGAATGGTATACAACATGGAAGTCACAAGCGTTACGCCTTAAGCGCAATGACAATGATCATGTAGAAGTAGGTGCTCCACCAATACGGACCGAAAAGGGTTGGCTTGTATTTTATTCATACATTGAAGACTATTTCCGCGGTGACGCACGAGTATTTTCTGTTGAAGCTGCTCTTCTTGACCTTAATGACCCACGGAAGATCATTTCTCGTACAGAATCTATACTTGTTCCTGAGGAAATATATGAGGAGTACGGTATTGAACCAGACATAGTATTCCCTACAAGCGCTACAGAACGGCCTGACGGCATGATTGATTTATGGTATGGGGCTGCAGACACAACATGTGCAAAAGCATCGGTGCGATTCTCTGACTTAATGTATGCACTAGATCCAAATACGCAGAGTACGCTAACTCGCGCGCCAGAAAATCCAATATTAACTCCACAAGGAGATGGGTTCGAAAGCCGAGATGTATTTAATGCTGCCGCGGTAGATATAGATGGCGTAGTACATATATTTTACAGAGCAATGGACACACACAACACTTCCACAATTGGATTAGCTCTTAGTAAGGACGGCATTCATATAGACGAGCGATTATCTGAGCCAGTCTATGTGCCACGCGCTGATTTTGAGACGAAAAAAGGTGATCCTGATGGGAATTCTGGATGTGAAGATCCTCGTGCTGTGATAATAGATAATAGACTTTATATAACCTACACAGCATACAACGGTGTAGATGTGCCTCGTGGTGCAGTAAGTTCTATTTCTTTAGAAGATCTGTCGGCTAGGGATTTTAATCAATGGACTGAACCTCGTCTACTTACTCCTGATGGTGTAGATGATAAGGACTTGGCTCTACTGCCTGAGACACACGATCGTAATTTCTTACTTTATCATCGTATAAGTGGGCGCATTTGCGCTGATATACTACCTGATCTTGAAAAGGAAAATAAACGTGTATCTCGTTGTATTGAAATAATGAGACCAAGGCATGGTATGTGGGACGGGGAAAAGATAGGCATGGCAGGACCTCCTATCAAGACAAAAGATGGGTGGTTGCTTATATATCACGGAATATCACGTCATGGAACATACCGACTTGGCGCCGCTTACTTAGACAAAGATGGCCTTTCTTTAATTTCTCGCGCTTCAGATCCATTATTTGAACCTGTTGAAACCTATGAGAAGCAAGGAGAGGTGCCAGATGTTGTCTTTTCTTGTGGAGCGATAGTACGAGATGACACTTTATATGTCTACTACGGTGGTGCAGACCGCGTCATTGGTGTTGCAACTGGCTCCCTATCAAAGATTATCCACTCGCTCACATAGTTATGCCGAGTCTTATTATATTTGATCTGGATAAGACTCTTGCTCGGAGCAAAGAACCATTAACCGCTTCGATGGTTGAGGTACTTGTTTGTTTACTTGAGCGCACTAGAGTTGCAATTATATCTGGTGGAGCATTCCCACAATTCCTTTCACAGGTGATATTACAATTGCCTAGCAAAACTAAATTTGAAAATCTGTACATATTACCGACCTCAGGCGGTGCTCTTCACTCATGGGAACACGAGGCTTGGCATATTGTATATGAAAAACGCATCCCACAGGAAGAAATTGAACGGATTATTACCGCAGTACGCTCTGCAAGTTCAGCAACGAAACTTATAGATTTCAACGTTGCAGGATATGGAGAAAGGATAGAAGACCGCGGAGCGCAAATAACACTTTCTGCACTTGGACAACAGGCACCGATTGATGCGAAAGAGGCTTGGGACCCAGACGGAGCAAAAAAACGTTTGCTACGCACTGCAATTGCTGAAGAACTACCAGAGTATGATGTAAAAACTGGTGGTTCGACTTCAATAGACATAACACTACCTGACGTAAATAAAGCATTTGGGGTACAGCAACTAAGTCAGCACCTAAATATCCACATCAGCGATATGCTTTATATAGGTGATGCGTTATATCCCGGAGGCAATGACGCTATCGTAAAAGAAACAGGCATATTGACCAAAGAAGTCTCAGACCCAAGCGAAACAGAGAAATTTATCCGTACCCTACTATTCCAGAATTAATCCGTACTTACATTTTTAGCTAAACGAGCAAGTCGGATAGTCTCATATGAATGTTCTCTGTTGAGAGTTGCGAATACTGGAGCGAGTCGCTCTCCCCCATTGCTTAATAAAGCTTTATGGATATCATTCAACGCACTAGAACTTGGAAGAAGGCTCATAAAATCTTCTAAAGCTAAGGCGCCAGTCTCACCAAGCTCCTCCAAATGTTTAACAATTGTACTTGCTGTTAGCCCGCGAATAGTAACTGCTTCAGCAAGATCTCTAGCGTCTCGCACTGCGGAAAGAGTTTGCGCAAGTCTGTTTGGTAACGCGGTAGAAGATACACCTGATGAGTCTTTTGCATTTGGCCACACACCACCTTGCGCTTCCACCATCCGCTTTTGCATATCCTCCACATCTTCTTCGGTAAGACCTTCAAAAGTTAAAACCGCTGTGGTAGAAAGTTCGCGTAAATCTACATCTTTATCTAAAATCTGTGGATGTACCCTAAGCGCGCGTTCGTTTATACCAAGCAAATGCAGACCGTCTAAGCGCCGTACGCGAGACAGAGCTACATAACCTTGACCATATTCAAATGCTTGAGAAAGATCCACTACAGCAGAATCCATACTCATTCCTTTTCTCTTGTGAACAGTCATGGCGTACGCTAGCCGGAGTGGTACTTGAGATATACTTGCACGCACCTTACCTTGATCCTCCACTTTCCACTCCATTGGGTCGGCCGTGACTAACGTTCCATTAACAGTTTCCACTACAGGAAGACGACTCTCTACTTCAAAATCAACAACAGTACCTAAAGTTCCATTTACAAACTTGCCTTGTGGCGAGTTTTTGGTGAACATTACAGTGGCCCCTTCTTTTAGTTGCAACGTTTCTGGAGAAAGACATCCTCTTTTTAATGTCTCAACTAGCGTATCTTTCCCTGTACCAACCATAGTGAAAGTGTGTATTGTGCCAGATAGTTTTGCTAGCTCCAGAGCGTTAATGCGATCAACATCTGCATTGTGAGAAAACAATTTTGGTAAGTCAGGAGGCACATTCTCTGCTTTAACTTGACGCTCCATTAAACGTTCAAAATGCATCTCTTCCACTTCCCCGCCTCGCACCGCAGTAAGCACATCAAGAAAAGTCTCATCATCCTGACGAAATTGCTCAGTCAGATAACAAACTATTGGATTAAGTGTTCGCCAAGTATCCGACTCAAACGCAAAGACAGCTTCTTGCCCACGCTTTACTATAGGTGGAAGCTGAAAAAAATCCCCGACCAAAATCACTTGCAAGCCACCGAACGGTGAATCTATACGCCGAACTTCGCGAGCCACAGCATCAGCGGCCTCTAGAGTAGAGGCCGAAAGCATAGAGACCTCATCAATAATTAACACTTTTGCTTTTTGTATACGTCTTGCTACATATTCCTTGCTGGCAATACGGTCAATGTCCATTTGCGAGAGTGAGTTTGCGATACCAATACCGCTCCAAGAGTGCAAAGTCATACCACTTACGTGAGTGGCTGCAATACCAGTAGCAGCAGTAACGGATGGTTCAATACCACATGAACGTAGCCAAGACACGAAATTGTTAATTGTGTGTGTTTTGCCACTTCCTGGTTCACCGGTTAGAAATACATTAGCTCCTGTCTTTAATATCTTTAGCGCTTCGCCTTGAGTCATTCCCATTATTATAACCACTTGTTGTAATGTTTCCTAAATATAGATTCTATTGTATAGTTTCACAGGATGTATAAATGGAGAATGTCGTGTCAGTACCAACAAGATTCGCATACTTTGAACACATTGGAGGATATCCAATTGGACGAATCGTATTCAAAAATCAGCAGGCGCAGGGTAGCACAGAAACGCACAAATCAAAGAACTCTGCGATTGTTGAAGTAGATTCGTTACTGGCATACGGAGAAATAAACGATATTGAAGCCGAATTCCTAAAGAGGTGCATTGCGGAATCAAGACTACCAAAGCAAGACCCGATATCACTTGGCGTGGTATGGGAGCGACTTCAACATCCATCACAGTAGAAATAGATTTAAAAAAAACCGCAACTTAGTAAGTTGCGGTTTTTATATGCTATTTTGAATTTTCTCTTGTAAGCTCTTTCTCATCTGCCTTTACAGCCTTCTCTACTATCGTCTTCTTGAATGCAAACTGCAACATAGAGAACACAAGCATTGCACAAAGAACAATACCTGCAACATTTACTACAAAAATTATAAAGGCATTAGCTACTATAGTTGTATTAAGTGCGGCAAGACCAACTCCAACCATTGCAAGAGGAGGAACTAAAGATACGGAAATAGCGACTCCAGGAAGCATTGCGTTCATGGTGGGTTTTGTGAGAGCGAACGCTGCAGCGAAACCAGAGATTCCGGCAACAAGTGCATAAATCAGAGACGGTACTCCTGTAGAAAAGGCCTTAGTCACAGTGAGTACTTGTAAAGCGTCAGTATCTGCAAAGAGCAACGCAATTATAAAGCTAGAACCGACAGCATACATTATAGACTTGCCTATTGTAGATACAGACCGACCAATAAGTTGCTGGTCTGCAAGCGTGACGCCTAAAGCTAATGACAGGAGTGGGAAAAGAAGAGGCGCTATTAACATACTACCAATCAATATAATTGTGCTGTCTAGTAGAATTCCAAACGCTGCCATGGCAACTGATAGAGTAATCATAACGAAGAAGTCTCTACGCGGTGAGGCTTGCCGTACAATTTCTTCAATTGCGTTATTCTTCTCTTTTTCTGAGACTTCACTAAATAATCCAAACATTCCTGCTAGTATAACCCATACATTTATTCTTGCAGTCATCGTTTACAATAAGTATTGATCTACATAAGTAATCTAGTTTATACAAAACTCGTAGCGAGAAATTATATAGATACTTTCATAATCGGATGTGGGATATTTTTCACTGTTCTGTATTCATTTGGTCATCATATACTGATTGACTGCAACATCATCTGTGGTATAGTCTGCGATAGACGAAGCTACTGGGAGGAAGCCAGATGCAAGATAATTACAGTCTAGGTTCTACAACAGTCGTCTTGATTGATGTGCAACCATGGTTCATGAATAGACTTAACAAAGAAACGCGTAAACATTTTCTTAAGTCAATTGATACCGCTTTGCGTTTCTGTGGGAAGATTGGATTGCCACTTATTGTAGTTGAAAATCCACGATTCGGAGAAACTGTATGTGAATTACGAGACGCAATTCACGAGATCACTCATGTAGAATATATAAAAGACAAGAGTGAAGACTGTGCATTTTACCGTACAGCCCTTGAAAAGAAGTTGAGACGGCTATGCACACGCAAGATTTTGTTGACTGGGTTGTTCCTAAACTGCTGTGTCTTCGATACTGCACGTACTGGACTAAATCGTGGATTTGAGATCCTTACCGCGAGAAATCTTATGGCAACTGTGCAAGGCTCATGCGTGTCAGAACACCTAGAGTGGTACCAACGAATTGGAGTATTGTACGATACGTTCCCTCCTTAGACTTAAGAAAATCACCGGAAAACCCGCACGATATATTGTGCGGGTTTATTTATATTTTGTTTAGACTTGACGTACAAGATCCGCCACAGTCTGAGAAGACTTGGCTGAGATCTTCCTTGAGATGTTAAATTTTCTCATTGTTTGTAGAGCAACAGTGCAAAAAACAACCCAACCAATCTTGGTGCTCAAAGACACTGAGGCAATTGGTACACCGAGTTCTCTGGCAACAGCCTCCAGTACAAATCCTGTTGTTTCCACTACTTTCTCCAATTTGATAAAAACAAAGCAAAACTAACCTAAATCCATTTATAAGTATAACGTCTATATAGTATTTGTCAATATTTGCAATGAATTCTTGTTAAGTTTATTATGTTTTTGGTCAATCTCGGTCGCAAAGGGAGAGTTCTTGTGAACAAAATTGTTATCAAGCAAAATGTCGTAGTCTTTCTACTTACGACTATTGCGGTACTTACTATAGTCACAATTGCAGCCATTGTAGTTGAGTATTCCAAAAATCCGGTTGGGGCAAGCGACACAGATGTGCCTAAGTTTTCTCTTGTTCCAATACAGAAAACCGGGCAAATCACATTCGCAAAACTCCACAGTGAAGAGTGTCCATACTGTGGCTACATATGGGAAAAACGCATTTCGGATGGCAAATATATTGTTCCTGTGGTTATGGTACAGCCATCTTCCCGCGAAGACGGAGTAATTACGGTCTTCGTAATCAGTGAAATCCAAATTGATACCGATAACAACACATGCGGTATATATAAACGGAATGTGCTCTATGAGTACTTCGCTGATGGTACGAGCGTCCGACTTAATGAACAAGGGCAAATCTTTCATCTAGACAGCCCTGATGGCGTGTGGTCACGATTCACAATGGATCATCCAGTAAAACCCAGAAACTTGCAGGACGGATCGGCAAAAATCTTGTGGAGACCTTAGATTATTGCTTGGAATAGCCCCGTGTAAATACACGGGGCTATCTTTATATTAGCTACACGGTATTGTGTATACTAAAGAACATGTCCACTGACTCACTAGAAAAAAGATTATCTGATGCAATCTCTGGTGAGGTCACTTCTGACGAGAAGGTGCTTTCAGCAAACTCACGTGACACATCTATTTTTGAGCAGATGCCAACTCTTGTAGCGTATCCAGAGAATACAAGAGATGTACAGACGCTGGTATGCGAGGTACGAGCAGAAGCTGAAAGAGGCAAGAACATAGCTCTTGCAGCTCGCTCAGGTGGCACAGATATGTCTGGCGGACCGCTCACAACTGGTGTAGTTGTCTCCTTCACAAAGTATATGAATCATGTAATTGAGGTTGGTGACAAATATGCCATCACTGAGCCGGGCGTCTATTACAGAGACTTTGAGACTGAAACATTGAAGAAGAACTTGATTCTTCCGTCCTATCCAGCCTCGAGAGAGATAGCAGCTATGGGTGGTATTGTGGCCAATGACTCTGGCGGTGAGCGTACGCTTGGTTATGGGAAAACCATGCGATATGTACAAGAGCTAGAGTGTGTACTTTCAGATGGGTCATGCGCAACCTTTGGTCCACTTACTCCAGAAGCGTTAGAAGCAAAGAAAAAAGAAGAGACACTTGAAGGCGAAATATATCGCAAGATGGACGCACTCATTACAAAAAACGCCGAACTTATCAAAGAACACACCCCCGCTGTTTCCAAAAACTCCGCCGGCTATTCCCTTTGGAAAGTACGTGATGAAAAAACAGGAACTTTTAACCTTGCTAAGCTCATTTGTGGTTCACAAGGGACTCTTGCGCTTTGGACTAAAGCAACACTTTCTCTCATACAACCAAAAGAACACCGTGCAATGCTTGTAGTATTTGTCTCTGATCTTGGTATCTTGCCAGAAATTGTTAAGCGCGTACTCGCCGAGAATCCAGAATCATTTGAGAGTTATGACGATCATACATTTACACTCGCTATACGATTCCTGCCTGAAATGCTTTCTCAAATGGGGTGGGCTAAGGCGGCTCGCCTTGGAATAGATTTTATACCTGAAGCCGCAATGGTAGCCACTGGAGGTGTACCTAAGATGATACTTATGGCCGAATTTGCTGAAAACACCATAGAGGAAGCTGATCAACGAGCATACACAGCCCAAGAAGCACTGAAAGATCTTCCAGTGCAAACGAAAGTAGAGAAAAATGAAAAAGAATCAGAGAAATATTGGATTGTACGCCGAGAGAGTTTTAATCTATTACGCAAAAATCTACACGGAATGTATGCGAGCGCATTCATTGACGACTTTGTAGTTCCACCTTCATGTTACCCAACATTCCTACCAGAACTTGATGATTTATTAAACACATACAAAGATAAATTCATATACACCATAGCCGGACACATTGGAAGTGGTAATTTTCATATAATTCCACTTATGGACCTTTCAAAGCCTGAGATACGCCAAATCATCCTTGAGCTTGCCCCGAAAGTATATGAACTTGTACTTAAATATGGAGGCACAACTACAGGCGAGCATAATGACGGAATAATACGAACACCTTATATTCCATTGATGTTCGGCGCTAAAATGGAGAAGTTATTTGAGGAAACAAAGAAGATATTTGATCCAAAAAACATATTCAATCCTGGCAAAAAGATCGGTGGCACATTTGCTGATATAGAACGCTATATGATTAAATCCCCGAAAGTGGATTGACGCATTGACAGACATGGCGTACAAAGAATAGCGGAGCGGTCTTGCTTCAGACAAAAGAGGAATATAAGGGTGCGACAAGCTCAACTGAATAACGTGGCCGATACTGAAATGACGCCACATCAAGACAGATCTGAACTGGCAAAGATAGAGGAGGCTATCGGAGTACAGGATTTTCGAAATCAAGTTAGACGACACTTGAACACGCAACGTCCGATTCCAGAAAAACTGGTTAGCCTGATGGATCGGATACTTGCAATTGCAAGAAAAAAGTTTCGAGACGATTCAGGGAACGACCTTATCTGTAGTCTTGCCACTCTGCGGACACGGCTTTCTCGTACGCCACGTGGTGACGCTAAGCACGTGAGATATTTCACGAACAAATGTCTGACGGAAAACAAGCGCGCCAAGACGTTGAATTAAAAATGTCTGGTCAGCCCTCGCACATGTGTGCGAGGGCTTTCTTGCATAGCTACACTTACGGTTGTATGCTAGAAACATGAAGAAATTTCTTGCGATAGTAATAGTAGTACTTTTATCATTGAGTATGATTGGTCTATTTTTCCCAGTCATTCTATCTGGTACTGGTCGCTAAGAGACGCTCTCCACACTCTATTTCTATAGCGAGTTGCGCTTTACGCAAGTATCTGTCATACTGCGACCACTCGCTGAGTATTTGAGCTTTCTCCGCCCATAAAAAGGTTAGAAGTGT
This sequence comes from Minisyncoccia bacterium, assembly GCA_041623915.1. Classification (GTDB taxonomy): domain Bacteria; phylum Patescibacteriota; class Minisyncoccia; order Phycocordibacterales; family Phycocordibacteraceae; genus C7867-001. The sequence goes on from JBFJWB010000013.1 coordinate 16,004, forward strand.
TCCGGTTTCTGCGAGGTTAATCAATCAGTTTCAATCCACATGGATCAGCAACAGTCTGTACAGGGGAACAAGCTCTACGTTGGCGGTATCCCCTACCGTTCTACTGAAGACGACATGAAGAAAGCCTTTTCTGAGGCTGGAAATGTCGTTTCCGCAAGCATTATCAGCGATCGAATGACTGGCCGTTCACGCGGTTTCGGTTTCGTCGAAATGGCCTCTGAAGCAGAGGCTCAAGCGGCGATTGATCGTTGGGATGGCAAGGAATTTGATGGGCGTACGCTCTCAGTTTCCTTCGCTCGCCCACAAGGCGAGCGTCCACCTCATCGTGACAACGGTGGTTTTGGTGGTGGCTTCGGTGGCGGTAACGGGGGGTACTAACCCACCGTCAAATAAACACCACGCG
>JBFJWB010000014.1:0-15000 GCA_041623915.1 Minisyncoccia bacterium
GGAGAAGTACTTTTTGTTAGTCTAATTGTATCCCCTACAGCCACTACGCCAGCTTCTTTTATACCAGTAACGATATACCCGATCTCACCGCCGGATAATGTATCTGCTGGTGTTTCGTCAGGCTTGAATACTCCAGTTTCAAGAGAAGTGAAGCTCTTTTTTGCTGCCACAAACTCAAGCGTCTGACCTTTATTAAACACGCCATCAAACACACGCACATACACTACTATTCCTCGATGTGTTGAGTATGAGAAATCAAAAACAAGACCACGAGGAGAATCATTCGGCTCAGGAGGTGGTGGCACTCTCTCTACAATAGACTCTAAAAGTTCAGCGATACCTTCCCCTGTTTTCCCAGATACAGAAAGTATAGAACCTTTTGATACCTGCAGGAGTTTCGCAAGCTCTGTTTTCACTTCATCAGGTCTTGCGTATGGAGAGTCAATTTTCGAAATAACTGGCACAACAACACATCCTTGGGCATTTGCTGCTGCCAAAGTTGTAAGCGTTTGTGCCTGTACACCTTGAGTAGAATCCACAAGGAGAAGAACCCCTTCAACTGCCTTTAAAGCACGCGAAACTTCATAGGAGAAATCTATATGCCCTGGAGTATCAATAAGATTAAGCGTGTATTCTGTACCATCGGTCGCTTTATAAGACATCCGCACCGGTTGCATTTTTATAGTAATTCCTCGTTCTCGCTCCAAATCCATTTGATCAAGAACTTGGGAACGCATCTTTCGCTCAGGAATTGTACCGGTACGCTCAAGAAGACGGTCAGCCAATGTAGACTTTCCATGATCAATATGGGCAATTATAGAGAAATTTCGTATGAAGTGTTTTGTCATGGTTGTGCGGATTCTTCAGCAGAAGGCGCTAGTACGCGCTGGAATGCGGGGAACCGACGAAGTGCGCGAAGCATATCTTTAAATTCTTTGTTTCGGAGTAACGCAAGTGTTGCGCCAGACACAAGAACCCCTACGATACCAGCAACCAAGCCTTGTGTGAAGACGGCGAGCAGTGTTGTTAATGGAGCAATACCTCCCTCAATTACAAGCACACCATAAGTAGCGAGTCCGCCCAAAAATGCAGAGAGAACGCCATGGAAGAAAGGACGCGCCAGACTGCTGGCGAAGGCAGGCACAATTCTCATGAGTGTAGTTAAAGCAATGACAGCTGCCAGCATTTGTCCAATTGTCCATGAAAGAGCAATTAAGAGTATTGAGAAGCCCTGTATATCCTCAACCTTAAACCATGTTGCTAACTGCAAAGGAAACCCATTCGCTGGAAGCGAAAGCAGTAGCCACGCTATAACGATCGTGGTTATACCTCCAATTAACTGATAAAACAGAGGTGACCATGATTCACGTACAGCGTAGAGCGCTCTAGAGAATAGGAGAAGCAATCCTTGAGCTACTAATCCCGCAGCAAATATAGCAAGCATTGCTGCTGTAAGACGCGTAGCGTCCCAATCAAATGCACCAGTACCTAAAATAACTCTGACGAGATGCGCACGCAATACAACTATAAGTCCTAACGCGACAATCGACCAAAGTATGATATGCCGTGATGAAACAGACAATATACGTGAAAATTCTTCCCTATGCTCCCTTGCTGAGGCCTCAGATAGAGCCGGGAATGCCGCCACAGCATACGACGCACCTATAAGTGCGAGAGGTACAGATTCAAGATTCCAAGCAAGAGTAAACACTGAGACACTTCCAGCACCAATCTTTGCGGCAAAAACGGTTAAAACTAGAACAGTTATTGACCCCATACTAAGCGCAAGAGAACGAGGCACAGAGTCTCGCATTACTGATAGTATCTCTTTAATTTGTGGGACGATTAACTTCGGGAATAATTTTGCATGCAGAAGTATTGGGATATGTAGCGCCATATGAAGCGTTGCCCCTAAAACTACACCATAACCAATTCCAGCAATGCCCCAGTAAGGAAACAGAACAAACGCTCCAAAAATTATACCTAGATTATATAAAACTGGAGATATAGCGAAAAGTATAAAGCGTCGATGTACTTGTGTTACGCTTGTAAAAATACCTGAAAGACCAAGCAGTATGGGCTGTATAAGAAGTATGCGCGTTAGTAATATGAAAGAATCGCTGTTAGTCGAGACGATTAAATCTGGATATAGCACCTTGAGCAATTCTGGAGCAAAGAACGCTAATACCAGACAAAACAAACCACCTACAATTACAAGGAACGAAGCGGTAGAAGACAATAGCTGTCTTGCAACAATCTGTGTAGCTCCTGAGATCCTTGGTATAAGCACGTATGCAGATACTAACGAAGCCACCATAACAAAAACAAGATCTGGTATGCGAAAAGCTGCATAATATAAATCTAGAGTATGTCCTGCTCCAAAAAGATGCGCAAAAGTACGATCGCGAAGAAGTGCAAGAGCTTGTGAGGCAAGAGTAAATCCAGCAAGTACGTACGCGGCCTGATGAAGACCGCGTACTGGGATTGCTAGACGCGAAAGTAGCTTTCCAACCATTTATCCATTCTACTTTAATAAGTCAAAATGCTCTATGTATATACAAACAACACGCCAAATGGCGTGTTGTTTGTATATACATAGACGATATTACTACTGTTCAATTGGAGTTTCCTCAATTGACAGAAGATTGGCTGGGAATGGATTTTCACCAGATGCCAAGGCCTGAATAGTAGAGGCAAGAGCTATTGCATTATCCTCAGATAGATCAGCTACTGCCTTCACTTCCCGTAGAGCATTAACTAAGTCACCCTGCTTTGCGTATGCGGCGGCCAAGAAGTAGCGGGCATTTGCAAAATTCGGATTGACACGAACAGCAGCTGAAAGTGCTTGTATAGCTCCTGTGGTGTTATTTTTAGCAGCTCGTAACAAACCTAGTTGGAATAATACATTCTGATTATTTGGAGTGAAGTATGCTGCTGCTTCTGCAGATGCAAGCGCGTCATTAAGGTTACCAGCTGCAACTTCAAGTTGTGAGAGCAAGAATATTGCTGCTGTATAATTTTGTTTTAATGCAATAGCTTTCTTCAGGTATTCCTGCGCAAGCTCACTATCACCTCCAGCAACTGCGAGTTGTCCAAGTACAAATTGTATTGATGCGCTAGTTGGATAAAGCTCAACAGCCTTTTCATATGCTGTCTTAGCATTATCATAAGCACCATCCACATTTAGAGGCACAACTGTTGCGTACAGATTACCTAGCGCAAGCCAGTTTTGATAGTTTGCGCCGTCTACACGAGTTGCTGTTAGCGCTGCATTAATACCTGCTGACAAAGTATTCTGGAAGCTTTGTTGCGCTTCTGATGCTGACAATGTAGTAGAAGCAAGTAGCAATTGCAGACGCGCTTGTGCAATCTGCGATTGTATTTGATACGCAGCTGGGTGTGCGACAAATGTGAGTGCGGAGTTAGTTGCTTTATTAGCAGCGTCTAAATCACCCGCCGAAAGAGCGCTTCCTGCACGTGCAATATCTACTTGAGCAATATATCGCCCTACAAGAGAATATGCCGCAACAATGGACGCAAGGAGTAAAAGAGTGAGTTTGAATACAACAACAAACCCTACTCTTGGACTACGAGCAAAGACTACTCCCCACTGACCGCTTCGCGTAGCAAAACGTAGTGATGATACAAAGATGCCCAAGAAAACAAAAGTAAGCGCGAGCACAACAGAACTAGGTAGCACAAATATTGTAGCTACAGATAGATAAAGAGTCCCTACAAATGAAATCAGAGTCACGTTCCGTACAACGATATTCTCGCTTGCTCTAAACAAGATTGTACGAATGCCATAAAACAGGAACAAACCAAAGAACATAAGCCATAGGATAGTTCCCAGAATACCAGTGGTCACAAATGATGTCGGCACAAACCCTATTCCTGAAGTAAAATCCACATTCCAGAATACAGTTTGATTCACAGATGCATCACGGTATTTGCTCCATTGAGCTCCAAATGTTCCTGGTCCAGAACCGAACACAGCTGATGAAGAATACACATTACTACCGACATCAAGAGTAGCTTGCCATGAAGGTCTAACTGACAGTACGCTTGCATTGAACTTATTTGCCAAAGCCCCACCTAAACTGCTTCCAACAATGAAAAACAGCGAGACAGCCAAGACAGCAAGAGGTGTGGCAAGTGGTCTGTGACCTGTCTCAGGCTGGTCAAAATCTTGTACGCCAATCAAAGAACTGTCATCTAAATCTCCATCTAGAGATCCAGTACGACGAAGCATTACTGCTTCTACAAACAAGCCTAGAGCGCTAAGAGCTAACATCACCCACACGAGCGTTGAGTTGATAATAGCTAAAAGGAATAGTGCTAAAATCCCAAAAATAAACATGGTGCGACGAACACCAACTGAAGGAGTAGACAGACGAAGCGTCAACATGCCTCCTATAATTCCAAGACCTAGAAGTATACCGAGATCTTGTAACGAGCCTACGATGGAGAATGCTGGACTAATACTTGTTGATACATTACCAACAATAAGTATTATGATTTGCGCTAACAGAATAAAGCCAAGCGCATATGCTAATTTCTTAAGAAATGGTTGGTACTGTTCTACACGACGCACAGAAAGCGCAGTAAGTGTACCTAAGAAAGTTATTGTAAGTATGAACCCAAACGTGTCCGAGCCAAGAAAGGTGCCGAACGTAGCTTTTCCAGCATCTACTCCAGAAAAAAGTGTAGAGAGGCCGTACCCCAAAGCGGGTAACCACATAGCTAAAAGTGGAACAATAGGTGGGAAGATGACATTGCCACGAGTAAGACGCGCTAGAATATAGAAAGCAAGACTTAATATTCCTCCACTTGCCAAAACAAAAGCTTTCGTAGCCGCAAAAGGCACTGTGCCAAACGGCACAAATATTACAGCGGACAAAATAAGAGTGGCAACAAGAGCTCCTACACTTGCCTGCTCAAACGAAAAACGAGACGTGGTATTTTGCGGAGGCATAAATAAATTAAATATAAATAATACTGTTAAGTGTTTACAGTATAAGTTGTTTTGCTCTATTACTAAATAGCACGTTATACACATGATACGAGAAAACAAAACCCATGCGTAAGCATGGGTTTTGTTTGGACACCGACCGATAAGCCGAATTCTGTCGTGGACGACTATTTATCTGGGATGACGATTGCTCGGCACCTCAAGCGGCACAAACCTAGAGTCAGAGAGCTTGTCTCAGGATACGTTCCTGTTTACAAGCTCTCTGACTCTACGAATACGGCCTTGCACGAAAGTAAGGATTTAGCCGTTTCACCCCAAAAGTTACCATTCGGGCTCACCTATTACACATTGCTATGTAACAGGTGCTCAAGAGCTTTCGCAATTGAGCGTCTCTGCTCGCACCTCGCGCCTCACAGCGTACGGGAGTTACCCGTTACCTTTCTGCAGTAAAAACTGCTCGTGTTCGGACTTTCCTCTAATTGCATAGCAACTAGCAGTCGCCTAGCCGAGTCCTTACAAACTATACCACTGCTAGACTATGTCGCAAGTGCCACTTACACAAGCCATTTCTCGCTTCTGTTCCGTTTCATCAGTGCGCTCATAAGAAAATAGTTTTGCATAATCGACAATTGGGAAATTCTTCATGCGACGTTCATATTCTTCTTTAGTTATTGCCTCCATTGGAGCCAGTTGATATGCATGATTTGATCTTGGAAGAAAAGACAGGCCTCCTACCATTTCCCAGTTTTCATAAATCCAGTTCGCAACTTGAATCCATTCATTATCTCCGACAGATACAGTAACTGATGGATTATGTTCAGTGTAATGCTCTTTTACAAGTTTCCAATGCTTTAATTGGTCAAGGGCAGATATGTCGTCCTTGCATATGGCTCCTTCTGGTGCTTTTACAGGGAATTCAAGCACAAATGTATTTGCTGTCTCCATGTCCTGTCCAACTTCTGGATAATACGGCACACCCTCGTCTTTCAATAGCTTAAAGAGTGAGTCAGTAGCACTAATACGAATACGTTGCACATAGTAAGGCGCGTGTCGCGGATGCATACCGGAAGCAACATCAATAGTTTTTGACACTGTACCTGAAGGCTTTACACATGTTATTGCCGTTGACTCATTGACTGCAAAACGTTTTGCGTATTTCTTGTTCGTCTTTATAGTTTCTTTTCGCATGGCTTCAAGCACGTCTTCAGTGCGCACAACCTCTGAATCCCACTGACCTGTAATAGAGACGCCTAGCAAGCGCTCGCTAGCACAGTTTGTTTTCCACTCCTTAGAGAGGTAAGGCAAATTCACGAGAGTAGACTGGTATGTTCCCAATACTGACGCAAGGCGAGCTTTCCGTACCAAAGATTCTTTAGTATCAGAAGCCCTTGCGACAACTTCAGACAAATTGCAGAATTGTTTAGATTTGAGGATTATTTCCCCACACGGATTGGTACCTGCCAGCCCAACAACACGCCCATTTTGCACGTATCCAGACTCTTCCCAATATTTTATGCGTCGTGAAGGAAGTTGTTTTATAAGACCGCCCCTATTAAATATTCCCCTCTCTCCTGTACCGCTTTTCATAAGCGATATCCACTCATCCATAAATTCGGTATTGTTTGGACGTTCCAGATATACCGCGGAGTTATTAGCAATGGATCGGTGTGGATCGGTCATGTAAAACTGACCTGTTTTTGAATCGCGCATGGTGTCATCATCCAGATCAGAGAGTGAAATCATGGCACTCCGGCGCACACCTCCTGCGACTACACATTCACCAATCTTACAAATAATATCGTGAGCATCGATGTTACGAAGACGTCTACCTTGGTGTGCAAAAATACGATCACGGGCAAACGCCAAGAGTGAGCGAAGTGGTTCTGGGCCAGAAGCCTTTCCTCCCATTGTCTTGAGTCGCATACCAGCAAGTCGGACTTGTGAAAAATCAAATTCAATATCTTTACCGTCATACCAAGTCTTCAGACCAAGTGTCAGTGCATCACACCAGCCCTCCTTAGAATCATCCACAACATGCGTTGCGACTTTTTCTCCAGTTTGGTATTTGATTTGTGGAAGCGCTTGTACATTTTGACTTTCAACAGTAAATCCTACACCAGTTCCGCACATAGATATGTACATAATCTCTGCAAAGTCTCCTAATTTTGATGGAGCAATATATGAACAGTTATAAGCGCAGACATTAGTTTTGCGAGCCGCATCACCAGAGAATTGCATGAGACGCATAGACGGCATGATCTCTTGCTTTAAAATAGCCATTCGCAATTCTGAATACTCCTTCTCTGTAAGTTTATTGCCAAGATTTTCTTTCATGAAAGAAATATAACGATCCACTGTCTCTATCCAAGTCTCGCGACGGTTCTCGGTGGGAACCCACTTTGCATAGGTACGCAAGTACACAAACTCCCCAAGCGGATTATCTTTAAAATATGTTTTGCTGTCTTCCACTAATTTTCGTACACGAGCAGGCACTTCTTGTTGCACAGCGCGCATTTGCGAACGCTTATCACGATACAAAATATAGGATTTCGCTGTTTTTACGTAATCATTCAGTATTAAATACTTTTCCACCGAGTCCTGCATGCCTTCAACTGTAGGCAAGAAGTTTTTGTACTTTTTTGCAAAACGCGCCAGTTCTCCAGCAACTTGGTGAGCAATCAATACTGCATCCTCTTCACTACCTTCGCCTGCAGCCTCCATTGCTTTTTTTACAGCAACTGCAATCTTGTCAAAATCAAAAGAGGTTAGTCGTCCATCGCGTTTCTCAACTTGCGGAATTAGAGTCCGGTATCTGACTGTCTCTTTTGCTGCTTTTGTTTTTGTTGCAATACTTGAAGTAGCTTTATCGACATTTTTTACAGCTTTGGACATAATCTTAAAGACGACTTAGTGATAAATGGCGCGCGCTCTGACAACTGACGAGAAAAATGGAGTGCGTTAAACACATTTTACTCCTGCTTGTTTGAAGTGTCTTGTGGATAGCTTATTCGGAAACGGTTATGGTGTTTTGCAAGGTTAGTACAGTTCCTGTTGCAATGCCAAATTGCTCTGAAAAACCCGCCCTCGTCTCAAGGACATATTGCGCTGGTGAGGTTGGATAGAATATCTCTGGATACGATTCAGGGTAAATGTCCTTTTGTATAAAAACTACCTCTAATTTCTCATTTATCCAAAATATGTCTATTGGCACCAACATTCCATTCATCCAAAACCCATATTTATCAGGCTTATCAAAAACAAATAACATGCCGTACAGTTCTGGAATACTGGACAACCCCGCAAGTCCTTGTTTGCGCTCTCTATCAGAATCTGCAATTTCTACTCTTAAGGACACCTCTCCAAATTTAGCTGGGATTAAGTGTGGCGGTGAATCATATGTCCTTAAAACCAAGAAAAGTCCTATAAAAAAGATTGTGACCAGAAGTATTTTTAGGGCACGACTTCTATTCTTCATATACTTAATTATTGCACAATCAGATAACTTATTTATTCTCCGTCCTGATTGTTAACTTATTAGGACATGGATTATGATGTACTTACTTTATTTATACGTATATCAATTTACTGTGTTGCCCAAAAATATCTCGGAATCTGCTTCTCCGTCAACACGCAAGACACCCCAAGCTCCTTTATCTAACCTAGAAAGAGCGTGATCAACTAGTATGTAATTACCTGGGTAATCTACAACGAAGTCAACAATAGCTGCGCCTCCTGCTGGTATAAGCGTTGTTTGCACACTTTCAGCAGGAGCACTCACCACATCACCCTCTCTGTATACTCTATCGAATATCTCACCTATTACATGGAAGCTGGAAATCAGGTTGACTCCACCATTGCCAACATAAAGACGTACTGAATCGCCAACTTCCGCGCTCATATTTCCCATAAGGGCTCCTGTCTTGCCATTGAATACTACATATTGAGGCTTGCCATCTAACATTGCTTGAGCGTCAAAAAGTTGTAACCCTCTACGCCCAAGAGAGCCTGAACTATAAAACTCTCCCTGCATCACATAAAACTCCTTATCTACAACAGGAAGCTTATTCTCTGGTTCAACTAAAATAAGCCCATACATGCCGTGGGCCATATGATTTCCTACATTTGGATATGCACAGTGATATACAAATATGCCAGGATTTTTGGCTTTGAATGTAATTGTCTTACTTTCACCTGGCGCGACAACAGTTGAAGCCGCACCCCCGCCAGGGCCAGTTACAGCATGAAGATCAATTGAGTGATGATGCAAACTTGTTGGGTCATTTGTAAGAGTAAGCTCTACAGTGTCGCCTTCATGTACTCGCAAGAAAGGCCCAGGTACAGAGCCGTCAAATGTCCAGTAATTAAAAGCGACACCTTCTGCCATGTCACTGACAACTTCTTTAGCTGTCATATGAATTCGTACTGGAACATCGTCTTCATTTTTAGTGGTAGCGGGCACATCATTTGGATTTCTGGCTATATTTTCAACACGCTCAAATGAATTAAAGTTCTTCAGGAATGAAAAGACATTTGCAAATGGCAGGACGGGGCCCTCGGCCGGCCCGAATGTCCTCAAACCAAGAGGATATTCTGACATCCTAGGGACGCCATTAGGAACATAAAAGGCAATTGAGGCGCCAATAAAAACGGCTACTAGTGTTATTGTTATTTTCTTTGAGTGAAACTGCCTTAATACAAGAAATATAAACAACGCAGCAAATATATAGGCTATTAAAAGACCGAATCCTTGAACTATGTACTGCCAAAGGTAGGATATTATTTCCATGAAGATAAAAAATTAGTACGGGATATTACATTCTGCAAAACAATGTGTATCTCTATTTAGCTTATAAACATGCTCTCTACCATTAACGTCCATATTCACAGCACCAACCATACTTAATGCTTGCAGGTGGTGTGTAATTGTTGGTTGACGTAAGCCAATCTTCTTTGTTATTTCGCTTACTGTCATTCCGTGAGGACTCTTCCCAAGCATGCAAACTATCCTATAACGACTTCTTTCTCCTACAACTTTAAAACAGTCGGGGCACAAATCTTCATCTCCATGCACTGTTGAAGGAACCCAAGAAGGTCTTGAGCATGACTCTTTCTCGACATCAGCATCTGTTTTTTCCATAGATTAACATCTATATATTAATTGCACACCACCTATACTGCAAGGTATTTCTGCACATATAAAGAATTATTTAGTTTCTCTACACGTTGTTAACTTGTATTGTGAGTAGTGATATACTTTCCTCAGATGATTTACAGTGAGGAATGTGAATGAAAAGCAAACGCATACACATCCAAGTAACCTGTTTATGCAGATCGTACAAATTCCCTCATCGACTCGGGGGGGTAAATGCAACGCTTCAACGTGGGCTGAAAATTATTTCAATTATGTTCATGAGGAATGTAGAACATGTAATTGTCTAGTGTCCACAGGATGTGAAGTTGCTGAAGGTAGAGAATCCATTGAATGGTGTGAAGGGTACCAAGATTATTTGCTTACACAATCGCCAATCCGTCTGCCATCTTCAACATTAAAGAAAGGCTAATCAGCAATAGCGCAAGCAGTCACCCAAGATTAAATTGGTGACTGCTTTTATCTTGCAATTGAGCAGGATAGTTTCTTTCTGAAGAGAAATAATGACCTTCGTGCGAACCCATTTTGAACAATTGCGGGACGATAGAGCGAAAACCCTTTGGCTCTTCACTCTATCGTTCCGCCCATTCTGTTATTGCGACTTCATAGCAATCCTTCTCGCTCATTTTAGAAGCGGAAGTTTCAATTTTGGCGGTATACATTGTACAAAATTCGAACCTTTTTTGAGCCACGCGGAGCGTGGAAAAACCTTTTGGATTCGGGAATTTTGGGCGGGAATGCGTTTGTATCGCGTCTGCGGCGCGACCCCATTTCTGGCGGGAATTCGGATTTTGAATTTTGGCGGAGGCGGAGAGATTCGAACTCTCGAGACCCTTTCGAGCCTGCCGCCTTTCCAAGGCGGTGCACTAGACCACTATGCGACGCCTCCTGATTAAACTGTTATACCACGCTCTGTCTACTTGCCCAACAACGCCTTGACTCGCGCCTCAGTCGGCGGATGAGTGGAGAAAATTCCGTCTAACCAACTTGCCCTTTTGCCTTCAGGCTTCCCAAAGGGCTCGTCTATAAACAAATGCGCAGTGGCGTGGCTTTTGCGCTTCATAGGTATATTATGTGAACTTATCTTCTGAAGTGCTGACGCTAGACCTTCTGGGTATCGTGTTAGCAGTGCTCCAGACGCATCAGCAAGAAATTCTCTCCTACGAGAGATAGCTAACTGTATTAGTTTTGCGGCTATAGGCGCTAGAATTATGCCGACTATTCCAAGAACGAGCACTATAACACCTCCATTTCGGTCTCTATTCCCTCCTCCATAAAATGCCATCCTCAAGAAGATATCCGCAACAATAGCCACGAACCCAGCTAACACCACAGCAACTGTCATTACTAATATGTCCCTGTTCTTGATGTGCGATAACTCATGTGCCATAACTCCTTCTAATTCAGATCTGTCTAACATAGACAGTAGGCCTGTAGTGGCGCAAACAACCGCATGGTTTTCATCACGTCCTGTAGCAAAGGCATTTGGTGATGGATCATCAATTACGTAGATTTTCGGCTTTGGCATGCCTGCTGTGATTGAGAGATTCTCCACTACAGTATACAGATCGAAATATTCATCACGCTTTGCTGGTTTGGCATTTGCCATAGACAGCACAAGCTTGTCTGAAGCCCAATATGCGTAAAAATTGGTTGCGACAGCAAAAAATACTGCAATATACAAGACTATTGGGTTTCCAAGATACCAAGATACTGCATATCCAACTGCAATTACAATAACAAGAAACCCAAGCACTAGTGCCCAAGTACGACGTACGTTTGCAGACCGCTCCTGATATAGGGACATTTAGAAAGAGACTTGCACTGGTTCTGCCTGAGAAGAATCAGTATGTGCGAATAGCTCCATTTGCGAGAAATGGAAGACGCCCGCGACCAAGTTGCCAGGGAATGATTCCACGGCTGTATTTAGCTGTTGTACAGTTCCGTTATAGAAACGGCGCGCAGCCTGAATCTTATCCTCTGTATCCGCAAGCTCGCGTTGCAAGTCAGCGAAGTTTTGATTTGCTTTCAAATCAGGGTACGCCTCTGATACAGCAAAGAGTGATTTTAGTGTGCCAGAAAGCATATTCTCCGCGCCGTCTTTTTCTTGCATGCCAGTTGCATCCATTGCTGCAGTACGAGCCTTTGTAACGTCATCAAACACACTTGATTCATGCGTCGCGTAACCCTTTACTGTATTTACAAGATTAGGGATAAGGTCATAACGGCGCTTAGTCTGTACATCTATATCAGAAAGCGCTTCTTTTGCTCGGTTAATAAGCGAGATGAAACCGTTATAAGATAAAATTGCCCAAAACACGATAATAGCGATAATGCCGAGAACAATATAAAGAATAGTCATATGCCAGATTATAACAAATACACCTTAATTGTACATTTGTCTTTATGCTAGAGCCTAAGAATGAAATGGCCTTAGGTCGCTTTGATTTACTGGAGTTGTACCACAAGATATATGGCGCGGTACTTACACTGCAGTGCAGGCGTCCAAAGAAATGATAATTTTACGAAAAACAAATATATACTTAACGCACAGAACGTGCGACAGCCGATACCACACGAGCATCCAATAGGTCTGGGATGATTTTCTTAGTTGTTGGATTACCAACAAGACGAGCAAGAGCACGAGCTGCTCGCAATTTTGTATCTTCAGTGATTTTAACCACCTCTTTATCAAGAGCTCCTCTGAAAATCCCTGGGAATACTAGCGCATTGTTAATTTGATTTGGGAAATCTGAACGCCCAGTTGCAACAATCACTGCTCCATATTTATATGCTTCATCTGGCAATATCTCAGGTATAGGGTTTGCGAGAGCAAATACAATGCTCTGTGACGCCATACTTGAGACAATCTCAGGAGAAAGAGTCTCTGCCCCCGATAATCCAATAAACGCATCCGCTCCGTAAAGCGCATCTTCTAGATTACCTTTTACTCTACGAGGGTTCGTAATACTCGCCAATTCCTTTTTGTGTAAAGCCAGACCTTCACGTCTAGGATAGATTACTCCAGAACGATCCACCATAACAACATCTGTTATCCCAGCCGACAAGAGTAATTTTGCAACTGCTGTACCTGCAGCGCCAGCTCCAGATATAACGACTCGTAAATGTGAAAATCTTTTTTTAACAATCTTTGTGGCATTAATAAGACCTGCAAGTACGACTATTGCTGTACCGTGCTGATCATCATGCATAACTGGTATAGAAAGTTCTTTAATTAAACGCTGCTCTATCTCAAAACATTGTGGCGCGGCAAAATCCTCAAGATTAATTCCGCCAAAAGATGGCGATATGTTGATTATTGTTTCTACGATTTTATCTAGATCCTGAGTATCAAGGACAATGGGCCATGCATCAATTCCGGCCATTTCTTTGAAGATAAGAGCCTTCCCTTCCATTACAGGAAGCGCTCCGTACGGACCGATGTTTCCAAGACCTAACACGGCAGAGCCGTCTGAAATAACTGCCACAGAATTCTTTTTAACACTCATCTTGCGCGCATCTTCAGGATACTTTGCAAGATGATTTGCTGCAGCGCCGACACCAGGTGTGTACCAGCGAGAAAAGTCATCTTTAGTCTTTAGCTTAGTACGCACTTTCGTTTCTATTCGTGCGCCAAGTTTTTTGTATGAGGCCACAAGTGCCTTGCGACCTTCTTTCATATAAACAAGTATACACCTGTATCTATAGATACATAATGACGCTCTATTTAAGGCTTATGGTGCTGGGTCTACGACTACGTTAGGCGCGAGACATTTAATAACTTCTATTGAAATGCCTAAGTTTGTACAAAGATCATAGAACAAATTACAGGACAAATATATACAGCTATTTCCTATAAGCTTTCATATCACACTTTATCCCATTATGAGTTATGTATACTTCCATGATGAGCCCAAGTGACCCCATCGAAAAACACTTCACGCGACTAAAGACAGACCAAAAGCGTGCGCTTGCAAAATTAAATATTCACACTTTGCGAGATCTTCTATATCATTTCCCTACACGTTATGAAAATACAGGCCCGTCTGGGACAATTGCCACCGCGACATCAGGAAGTGATATCACCCTATATGGAACTATACGTAAACCAGAGACAAAAAAAACTTGGAAATCCCGTCGTCCTATTGCACAAGCGTTACTTGAAGACGCTTCTGGCTCTATCAAGTTAATGTGGTTTTCTCAACCATATATAGCAAAATCACTTCATGATGGAATGGTTGTTAAAATACAAGGCAAAGTAACTGGTCCGATTGAAAAGCCTTATATTGCAAATCCAGAGATAGATCGTACGGCAGTACGTGCTGAAGACGTGCACGATTCACTTTTTGCAAAGAGTTCTGTAACTGAAGAAAGGCGACTCATCCCAGTTTACCCTGAAAGCAAAGGCATATCTTCGCTATGGATATTTCATGCACTTAAGCGAGTCTTTGAAAATCGTGTCCATGAAACCTTAATCGACCCTATTCCTGTAGATATATTAGAACGTTACCATCTCCCAAAAATTGATACGGCACTTGTGTGGATGCATCATCCACGTTCTAGAGAAGATGCTGAGATTGCTCGTAAGAGATTGGCGTTTGAAGAAGTGTTTTCGCTCCAGATTTCACTTCAAAAAAAACGTGATGACACTAGCAATAAAAAAGTCCTTCCTGTTTGCGTTGATACTGATCTTCTTAAGAGTTTCATTTCTTCTTTTCCATTCCCTCCAACTAATGCACAAACAAGAGCAATAGAATCTATTGCTCTTGATTTTAAGAGTTCCCATCCAATGATGAGACTATTAGAGGGTGACGTAGGCAGTGGGAAGACTGCAGTAGCAGCTGCAACTAGCTACATGGTCGCCACCAGTACTCCACAA
>JBFJWB010000015.1:0-14100 GCA_041623915.1 Minisyncoccia bacterium
CCTGCCATGAAAAACACAATGGCAGAAAGTGCAAACAATATTGCAAAAGGAAAAGCAAAATCAATTAGTCGCGCGGTGTTAGGCGGAGAGCCGTAACGCACAATCAGTGTTACCCACAAAGCAACAGCAAACGCAATTAAATCGCCGATTAGAAGTAGTATGGGTGCTCTTTTGCCACCAAGTATCATGTTTATGTGGTTATATAGTATAACGCGCAACTATGAAAGCAGGTAACACTCCGAAAAAGATACTTTTTGTTATAACTAAAGCCACTGGAGGTGGTGCTCAAGAATACGTCTACAGAATTGCCAAGGCTTCAAAAGCAAGCGGATACAGCGTATCCGTAGCATACGGCCATCATGGACTGCTTCTCGAGAGATTAGATGAAGCTGGAATCCATACCATTCACGTATCAGGACTTGATCGTGATATGCGTGTTGGCAACGATTTGCGCGCATACAGAGAACTGCGTGCAATCTTTAAATACGAAAAACCAGATATCATACATTTAAACAGTTCAAAGGCTGGGCTTCTAGGTTCAATCGCGGCACTCGGAATAAATAATGTCCGCGTGCTTTTTACATCACACGGATGGGCATTTAATGAACAACGTTCATGGTGGCAAAAAACCCTTCTAAAGATTGCTTCCGGATGTATTGTGCTTCTTACGGAAAAGACTATATGCGTTTCCAATGCTGTTGAGCGCGATATGAGATGGCTTCCTTTTTCTTCACGTAAGCTTAAACTTATACCACTTGGCCGTATGAAGTGTGCTCTATACCCTAAAATTGAAGCGCGGGAGAACCTAATCCGAGACCAAATACAAAAGAGATGGATTGGTGTAATTTCAGAATTACACCCCACAAAACGTGTTGATGACATCATTGTTGCGTTTGCAAAAATTCACAATTTATACCCAGATACGATTCTTGTAATACTTGGTAGTGGCGAAGAGCATGCACGACTTCTTGAGAAAATAGACGCGCTACATCTAAAAGACAGTGTCTTTCTTCTTGGTTTTGTACAGGACGCGGCAAGATATGTTTTAGCATTTGATATTTTTGTACAAGCATCAATAAGCGAAGCTCTTGGTTATTCCATACTTGAGGCAGGCGCGGGAAGTCTTCCTGTGCTTGCCACAAAAGTTGGTGGCATTCCAGAAATTATAGAAAACAATGTGACTGGTTTTCTGGTACCTCCAAAAAAACCTGACGAGATTGCACGAGGATTACGCACACTCCTTGAGGACAAAGAGCTAAGCAAGCGTCTTGGCGAAGCTCTACAAGAACGAGTCATGAGAGATTTTTCTATTGAAGCGATGATTGAGAGTACATTGAATTGCTATCGTTAGCCACCAAGGTATTCATTTTGCAGAGCGTGACGAGAAGCTATCCTGCCTTGTCTGGCGAGTGAAGTAACAATACCAAGTAGAACAAACTCAAGCAGTAAATGTGACCCCCCAGAACTCATGAAAGGTATTGTTGTACCGGTTACTGGCAAGATACCCAAGTTAATACCTACATGAAGCACAAGATGCGCAGAAAAAAGCAAGAGTACCCCAAGCGTGAAGAAGGAATCGAAATTAGTCGCGCTTGTACGAGCAATTTGCGCAAGTCTAACAAACATTAACCCGTACAAAAGAAGAACAAGACATACTCCTAAAAAACCCCACTCCTCTGCATATGCAGCAAAAATAAAATCTGTCTGATACTCAGGCAGGAAGCGCAGTTTTGATTGTGTACCGTAACCTATACCTTTACCGAACCACTCTCCTGATCCTACTGCAATTTGTGCTTGGTATGCGTTATAGCCGGCGCCCTGAATATCACCCGCAGGATTTATAAAAGACAAGATTCGTGTACGCTGATACGGTTGTAAACCTTCAAACCAAAGAGTGCTGGCGACAACAATCAATCCTAAGCCAATAATAACTAGATGCTTGCGCGAAATTCCAGAAAGAAGCATCAAAGAGAGCCATGTGACGCCAAGAATGATTGCCGTCCCTAGATCTGGCTCAATAAGTACGAGGACAAGAGGTATTGCCGTATACACACCTGAAACAAAAATATGCCTGAAATTACCTATTTCAACATGTCTTCTTGAGAGGTATTTTGCAAATAAGGCTAATAGTGCAAATTTTGCAAAATCTGCAGGTTGAAACGAAATTATTCCAAGATCAAACCAGCTCCGCGCTCCTGATATTGGTCCTGTAAGAAGTACGAGCATTAAAAGGAATACTGCTATGCAGTAAGCACTCATAACTATTGTTGTACGCCTCAAAAAACGCAGATCCATGGAAGAAAGCACAACATACACCAATGCACTTAAGATTAGAAAGATTATTTGCCTCCCAGCAAGTGAAGAACCTGCGCCAAAAGTGCTCATGGTCAAGATTCCAATAAGCGAGAGCGTGAGAGCGCTCGTAAGAAGTGTCCAGTCTGCGTGTATTTTTGAAAAGACGTTCACGGAAGTGGAATGACGGGCTGTATCTCAATTGTAGCTATAGGCGCAGAAAATGGCTTTGCCCAAGTGAATATCGCAGGTGCGTCACCAAACGCAGGAATGGTAGGAATAATTGTTTGCGAGGCAGCTATCGCATTGCCTTCTGCATCTAAGGCTATGATTATTACTTTTGTATCTACTAGTGTTTTAGGTGAGCTGTTTGAGAATGTTACATCAATACGTGGCGCTACTAATTCTTTAGTTACTACGTAATTACGTACTTGAGGAATGTTTCTAGTATTGGGTTGTGCGTGAACCCATGTGACTGATTCTGGAATGATCTCGAGTGAAGCGCTAGCAACTGCGGTTGGCGTACTTTTAAATACATCTGGTATGTATACAAACACACGCCCACCTTCTTTGTCTCCTCCAGCTGGCAGATCTAATAACCCATTAATTGATTTAAGTGGTCTACGATTTAAATCATAAAGCGTTATTTTATACGGCACATTAGATGATGCAGCGAAATTGTTTTGATTTAGTATTGATGCGATTATGTCCACGCGATTTTCTGTTGACATCAATGGTCTTACGAAAAGTGTTATAGGCGCACGCTGAAGCGGTGTGCATAAGATGGGACAAACACCGCCACAATCAACACCATTTTCGTCTTGGTTTTGGATACCATCTGTACAAGTGGGTGTCTTGTATATTGAAGCAATAAGTACGCTCACGAAAACTGAGAGCAAGAATGCCCCCACTATGCTAGCTATCAATATACGCCTACGTCCTGCCCATGACATAAATACAGTATACCGCCAAATAAAAACACCGCATGTAAGCATGTGGTGTTTTGGTAGGGGTGGGTGGATTTGAACCACCGACCTTCTTAATCATTCTCGTATTCCTCTGACTTACCACTGGAAGTCTCCTTGAGACTTCCAGCCATCACAGACCAAGGATACAGGTCGCGCTTATCACGGGATCAACTACCCGCATCTCGCGACACGAGCTGACGTAACAGAAGCATCTTGCCACAAAATAAATTGAGTAAGACTTACACCCCCAAAGAACTTTTATACGAAAACATGCCCGTAGTGCTGGCGACAACCTACTCTCCCTGCCTGTAACGGCAAGTACCATCGGCTCAAGAGGGCTTGACTGCCGAGTTCGGAATGAGATCGGGTATGAACCCCTCCGATGAATCACCAGCACTTCGGGCACGTTGCCGAAGTGAAATACAAAATACGTAAAGGTGTGTGCACATTATTGTGCCATACAGAATTCCGCACAGAAGACTGGACTTATTAGTAATTCTTGGCTTAACGCCTTGCGGCGCTTCCACCTAAATCCTATCAACGTAGTCATCTTCTACGAGTCTCATAACGATTCCTAATCTTGGAGCACGCTTCCCGCTTATATGCTTTCAGCGGTTATCGCAACCCGACATAGCTACTCGACAGTGCCGCTGGCGCGACAGCCGATAGACCAGAGGTCAGTTCATCCCGGTCCTCTCGTACTAGGGACAACCCTCCTCAAGAATCAACGCCTGTAGTAGATAGGAGACCAACCTGTCTCACGCATGTTTTCACGCATTCCTACGTGCATTGGACTGTAACTTCACCCGTGCTTTCGTTAGGGTGATCAACATTCAGTCTCTACGGGCATTACTAGTTATCCATATAAATAATATTTAATGAATCTCCGTAATTTCCCTCGGTGTTACCCTTCTCAAAAAGAGGATGGGGTTCCACCGATATTAGTTGATTTGATACGTATACATTTCTGTATACGACCGCCGTGTCATTGTTAGTTTCCTGCATTACAACACACCTGTTGTAATGACTTCTATTTGTTTTAGACGAAAAAACATTTATTTTCAATTTCTGATAACAGATTCTCAAAGGGATTCAGACTGTGAGAAGATCGAGATTGCTCTCAATTCTCTCACGGTCTGAACCCAGCTCGCGTACCTTTTTAATTGGCGAACAGCCAAACGCTTGGGACCTGCTCCAGCCCCGCGCTAAGGTGAGCCGACATCGAGGTGCCGAACTCCGCCGTCGCTATGGACGCTTGGGCGGAACTAGCCTGTTATCCCCAGGGTAACTTATATCCGTTAATCTCTGGCCGCATCTAAGGCGAACCATCGGTTCACTATGCTCTGCTTTCGCATCTGCTTGGGATGTCCCCCTCGCAGTTAAGCTCTCTTATGCCATTACACTATCGACACGGTTTCCATTCGCGTCTAGAGAACCTTAATAGACTCCTCCGTTACTTTTTGGGAGGATGGCGCCCCACCAAAACTACCCACCACGCAATGTCCCAGTGTGGTTCCGCACACCGGTTAGGAACTGCACAATGTAAGAGTGGTATTTCACTGACGACTCCACGAAGGCCAAAACCCTCGCTTCAAAGTCTCCCACCTATTCTACGCATACATCACGCAGGGCCAATACGAAGCTATAGTAAAGCTCCTGGGGTCTTTTCGTCTAACTACAGGTATCCGGCATCTTCACCGGAAGTGCATTTTCACCGAGCAAGTCCTCGAGACAGTTCCCCACTCATTACACCATTCGTGCACGTCGGAATTTACCCGACAAGGAATTGCGCTCTTCGTTTCCTTTTAGCACGCGAAGGACCATATCTTGTCCCACTACACAAAAGTGTGGTGGGCTATGACGTATGGCCTCTTGGAGTCATGTTGGACAATCCACGCGTTACCGCATGGACAGGTAACTTGATGTTACTTCTGTTTACCCTATAACCGTCCTAGTCCTTCCGCGCTCGAGCAGTTGCTCAAGCGCGGAACCTTAGGACGATTATAGTTATCGCCGACATTCACCGGGGCTTACAAAGTCCAGCACAGCACCGAAGTACTGTACCAACCTTGGTTGACCTTCCGGCATCGGTCAGGTGTCACCCTCTATACCTCCTCTTACGAGTTCGCAGAGAGCTGTGTTTTTGGTAAACAGTTGGCAGGGACACTTTAACTGCGGCCCTCCTTGCGGAGGGCAGGCCTTATCGCTAACTTACGGCCGCTTTTTTGCCGAGTTCCTTGAGGACACCTCACTCGTTCGTCTTGGGCTACTCGCCCTGACCACCTGTGTCGGTTTGCGGTACGGTCACGTACATGGTTAAGCTTAGAAGTTTTTCTCGGAACCGCGCTTTCTACCCTCTCTCTCCCCGTAGGAAGAAATTGTGACCATGCATCAGGCTAGTGTGTACCGGATTTGCCTAGTACACGCCCTCGCACAGCCAACCGGAATCCAATAACCGGCGGTAAATACTGCAATACGTCACTCCATCGCCCATGTAAGCGGTCACGGAATATTAACCGTGTGTCCATCGGGTGCGGCTTTCGCCATCCCCTTAGGCCCGACTAACCCTCAGTTGATCACCATGGCTGAGGAAACCTTGGTCTTTCGACGTGCGGGGTTCTCACCCGCATTGTGGTTACTTGTACCGGCATTCTCACTTCCAAACGCTCCACCATGGGTTATCCCTTTAGCTTCAGCGCGATTGGAACGCTCTCCTACCGCTTGTGTACTTCATAGAGGAGCCAAACTATATGTTTGGCCAAAGAAATGTTTAGGCGGTGATGCTATGGCTCGAGCCTAGAACTTTCAAACCTTGCGGTTCGACATTCTACCAATTGAACTACATCACTCCTAAACATTCCTAAATATCAACAGGAAATTTTTACAAATTGTATGGCGGTCCATGACAGGATTCGGACCTGCGATCTCCGGATTTGCAATCCGACACTCTTGCCACTGAGCTACATGGACCTTAACAATTCGTATATTTTCCTCTATGAAGCACACAAGCCCGCAATTTCGGCACGATGCTTAACCCCGATCATCTTCGGCGCAAGGACTCTCGATGAGTGAGCTGTTACGCTTTCTTTAAAGGATGGCTGCTTCTAAGCCAACCTCCTCACTGTTAATGAGTCCTCACTTCCTTGTGATGTACTGAGCATCGATTTAGGGGCCTTAATTGGCGATCTGGGCTCTTCCCCTCTCGACAGGTGGAGCTTCGCCCCCACTGTCTAACTGCTGCACGGGTATCTGGTATTCGGAGTTTGATAGGAATCGCGAGGTTTCCCCCTATCGATCCCTTCCAGTGCTCTACCCCCAGACACACATATTGCAACGCCAGCCCAAAAGCTGTTTCGGAGAGAACCAGCTATTCCCAGATTCGATTAGCTTTTCACTCCTTACCACAAGTCATCCCAAGGCGTTGTACGACCTATGGGTGCGGGCCTCCATCTGTCTTTCGACAGACTTCACCCTGCCCATGGTAAGCTCATCTGGCTTCGGGTCGTATACAGACTACCAAGTCGCGCTATTCACACTCGGTTTCCCTTCAGCTCCGTCCCGTAAGGACTTAGCTATGCAGTCTATATCCACTCGCCGGCTCATTCTTCAATAGGCATGCGGTCACGGTGCATCCTTGCGGAGCCCGCTCCCACCCTTTGTAAGTACGCGGTTTCAGTTCTATTTCACTCCCCTCTCGGGGTTCTTTTCACCTTTCCCTCACGGTACTAGTTCGCTATCGGTCATAGGATGTATTTAGCCTTACCGGTTAGTTCCGGCAGATTCACTCGGACTATTCGTGTTCCGAGCTACTCAAGAATATGAGCAAGAGTCAGGATGTATTTTGCATACGGGGCCATTACCCTCTGGAGCGTTGCTTTCCAGCAACTTCTGCTATACACCTGATTGGTAACTCTTTCGATACAAGTATCGCGCTCACATCTTACAACCCCTGCTTCCTAAAAAGCAGGTTTGGGCTTTGCCCTTTTCGCTCGCCGCTACTAGGGGCATCACAAGAGTCGTTTTCCATTTGCACGAACATAACGCGCAAACAGAAAACAACTCGTATTGTTCTCTTTTCCTCCAGGTACTGAGATGTTTCACTTCCCTGGGTTCGCTCGCATGGGCGTTACCCTATGCGTCTTTGCTCCAAAGCAAAGGGGTTTCCCCATTCGGATATCTCCGGATCAAAGGCTACAAACCGCCTCCCCGAAGCTTTTCGCAGGTTAGTCACGTCCTTCTTCGCCATCCTAAGCCAAGGCATCCACCGCGCACTCTTAATTGTCTCCTGTGCGGAGACCTGAATACCACAATAATATGCTTGCACTTTTAACACCGAAAGACATAGTCTTTCGGTGTAACTACCTTTACGTATTTCGTATGTCAAAGATCCGTGTTCCCGAGAAACAAAAGAACCGCCGAGGAGGCGGTTCGCGTTTTTACACGCGCTGGCTTTACGGCCATTACCTCTTCGTAGATTGGTTCTTCGGATTCGTAAACACGTATTGGCGAGTATAGATGTCTGAGCGGACACTGTCAAGCAATGACTAAAAGTACAACCGCCCCATAAAGGGGCGGTTGTACTTTTAGCACAAAACGGACGTATTATCGGCCCGAGTGTAAGTGCTCAATGTATTTTGCTGCTGCCTGCTGGCCTCCAAGCCCAAATGCAAGACCAATTCCAAGAGCGACCGCAATAACGATTCCTGTGAATAAAGTCTGTACAAATGCAGTAGCGACTTGCAACTGATTAAGTGCAGCTAGGAATGCGAATACCCATATAGCGTAACGGGTAAGCTTTCCGAAGAATGATGCAGACTGCAACTGAGCAGCTTTCGCTGATCCAACAACCACACGTTCTGCAGAGTTGGCCACAACTGCGGCAACAAAGAGAATGAGGACTGCAACAATAACTTGAGGAAGGTAACCAAGAACAACATCGCGAATAAAGTAATTCACTGTCTCTAGATGAAGCACGTCAAGTGCTGCAACTAAGAATACAATTATGAAGAACCATTCTACTAGTAGCCCCAGAAACTTACCTGATGAGAGAGTGAACCCGGCGCGCTCAAGAACGCGTTCAAGTCCAGCTGCACGAAGCGCCTGATCGATACGTAGCGAATTTACAACTTGCGCAACGACACGACCAAAACCAGCACCAATCATCCAGCCAATGGCAAAGATAACTATCGCAACAACAAGATTTGGGATGAACTGAACAAGACCCCAGAACAAGCTCTGAAATGATGTATTAAGCACATCCGCCCATGTAGTTAAAACCATGATAATTTAATATAGATTTAAGGCTAAAGCTCGCAATTCAGGCGCGAGTACCTTACTAAAGTGTACCAGTAGTAAACCCTTCCATCTTATAGGGTGTGGATACTGCTTTATACTCCTATACGATCAAGAATGATGCGATTTGGGTAATCAAGAACATCACGAATCAAGCGATCGTAAACTCCAAGACGATATCTGAAGTCAGTCGTAGCGAAAGCTGCATAACGTATTTCTCGCCCAAGCTCAGCTTCAAGAATTGCTACTGCACGCGCCAGTGCGCGATCATCAATGGCGTCGCCAACAACAAGCAAGTCAGCCTGAACTTCAATAACTCCAGTGAATAACCCAGAGAGTGCTACGAACTTTAGACTCCCTGCCTTTTTCAAATGCGAGAGCATTTGAGCTGGACTCATTGCGGTTGTTTGACGAATGAATCCAGAGAGTGCTAGAGCATGTTCAAAATTTCCATTTGCTTTATAGACTCCTCCTCCTTTTTGCTGACGACGCTTTATAACACCAGCATTAACAAGATTGGTAATTTCCTTGCGTAGCGTTGCGCGAGATATCTTTGTACGTTCAGCAAGTTCCGTGGTGGTCAAAGACTGTTCCGGATTAAATACAAAAAAACGCAAAAGTTTTAGTTTTGCTGGAGATCCGAAGATTCGCGCGAGTGGGTCCATAGTTTGTCAGAGTGTACTGAAAAATAGAGCAAAACGCAAAAGCGCCCCTAAATGGGGCGCTTTTGCGTTTTGCTGACTTTATCTGAAAAATTATTTCAAAGTCACTTTTGCGCCTGCGTCTGTAAGCTTCTTTGCTAGCTCGTCCGCATCTTCCTTTTTCATATCAGTCTTAAGAACAGAAGGGGCTCCGTCTACAAGATCCTTGGCTTCCTTTAGACCGAGTCCTAGAGCTTCCTTAACTGCTTTTATAACTGCGATTTTTTGTGCGCCTACGTCTGTAAGTTCAACATCTGCTGTTGACTTTTCTTCGTCTGCACCAGCATCACCACCTGCAGCTGGACCTGCTACTGCTACTGCAGAAGCAGAAACTCCAAACTTCTTTTCAAACACTTTAACGAGTTCTGAGAGTTCAAGAACGCTCATGTTCTCAACTTCTTCAACAATCTTCTTGAATTTCTCAGGCACCTCAATAATTTCTTCAGCCTCCTCTACGGCCGGAGCTACAGGAGCATCTTCTTTCACTTCAGTAGGGGCTCCTGCTTCCGCTTGTTTGTTCTCTTCCTCCATAAATTTTAATATAACTGGTTATTAAGTTTTCTTTTTTGCTACTTGATCAAGCGCAATGACCATTCCCTGTATCGGACT
This sequence comes from Minisyncoccia bacterium, assembly GCA_041623915.1. Classification (GTDB taxonomy): domain Bacteria; phylum Patescibacteriota; class Minisyncoccia; order Phycocordibacterales; family Phycocordibacteraceae; genus C7867-001. Next base: position 9,863 of record JBFJWB010000015.1, read on the forward strand.
ATTGATGACATTCACAAACATGCCACGCAGTACCGGCAACGGCGGAATAGTTGCAATACCCATCATTTTTTCTTTATCTACAATTTCCCCTGCAAAAACACCACCTGAAATAGAGATAGCGCCCTTAAGCTTCTTCCCGAAATTGTAAATATCTCGCGCTGCAACTGTCTCGTCATCTCCAGCGCTCCATGCAATAGCTGTCTTGCCAGGAAGTTCTGGTACATCACCTTGCCAACCCTGCTCAACAAGAGCACGTGTAATGAGTGTCTTTTTTGCAACCATGTACTTCACGCCGTCATCTTTGAGAGACTTTCTCACCTCAGTAGCATGAGCCACCGTTAGCTTATCAAAGCCGACAAAGACAACAGACGTTGCTTCTTTGAATGCGCTATCAAGTTTTGATAGTATGTCTTGTTTCTTTTGTTTTGTGATCGCCATAATTATTTTTCGTACGAAAAGAAACGGCCCCTCAAGGGACCGTTTAGGAGACATCGACCGGCAATAATAATGCCTATCGTCCCTCGGCAGGAAATTAAGACCTAGTGGTCACCTACGTTCTTCGGTCCGTACGAGTGGGACTATACCCCACCCCACCAATACATGCAACGACAAATTATCCTGTCACCTTCATCACAAAAAGAGCCACTGTAACAATCGCCACAAACCCAGTAGCAAATTTTGCGAAATCAATAACAAACGGGAGCATGTTACGCTCTGTTTCTAATTCTTTATTATCTTGATTTTTCATAATCATTTATAGCCATTTCAAATGCCGGATCTTTTGATAATTCTTCTGGAGATTTTTCTCGTAGAAGAATGACTAGTTTTAATGCTCTGTCTTTATTTCCTGCAAGAAACGCTGCCTTAGCAAGATCTGCCAACACGTTAAACTCGTCAGGATTTGCAACGACAACATCATAAAGCATTGCCTCTGCGTTCTCCCAATCTTCAAGAGCAATGTATACGCGCGCTGCACGCCGTGCCACTGATTCATCAACACTATATAGAGACAACCCCTTGTTGGCCCATTCAGCAACTTTCTCACGGTCACCAGTGACAAGATAAAGTGTCGCTAATACGTATGAGGCTTCAGCTGAATTTGGGACAATAGCATCATAAGCCTCAACTACAGAAATTGCTTCTTGGTAGGCAGATTCTTGTTCTGTTCCTGAAGTGCTATCTCCTTTACTTATGGAGACGTTAGCGAGCATGAACCATGCTTGTGATCTTTTTGGAGAAAGCTGAATGGCGTTTGCAATTATCGTCCTAAATACTTCTTCATCTACTATTTCTTCAGGCGGCGCTGCCTCGAGCACATGCGCCAAATATGTTGCTGTGCGTGCGTCATATGCATAACGTTCCATGTTGGCCATAAGGACATCTCTAGCATACCTATACGCTATCAATCGCGCTTCTCCAGAAAGCATGTACTGCTGACGATCGGTGTACATTTGGTAGGCTTGATAACCATACTCTTTATCAGCATATGTATTTAGTTTTAATCCTTTTTCTTGTGCACCAACAGCACGTCGTATATCTGCAATGTGATACAAGTAACCTTCTGCTAGAAACAAGTTTGCTTGCAAAGGCAACCATACCACCAATAACAACGGTAAGAGAATTAATGATCCGACATAAGGAGCTAATGTTGGATATTGAACTTTCCATACAGAGCGCGGAGTTGCCTTATCAGTTAGAATAATCAACGTCGCAAAAGCCGTAAGCACAACCCAAAGCGTTGTTGCCGTATCAAATACAAAAAAGTTTTGCACACTGTACGTAATCGCAAGTAGTCCAAATAGAGCCCCACGCGGATCGCCATTACGAATCAATTTCCATGCAAGCGCAAAAATAGACAAGATGAGCGACGTATACAAAGCTAGACCAAATATACCGAACTGCAACATGTAGTCTAGAAATGCATTGTGCGAACGGTCAAACCACTGCTCAACCAATACTGTCGGATCATAAATACGATTAAATACTGTTCCGACATGCTCTGCGCCTACGCCCTTGATTGGGTTTTGCAATGCTTCTTCAGATAGATTCTTCCAAAGAAATAATCTACTTGATGTTGTCTCATCCTCAAGAGAAATTGAGGCGAGCCGGCGCACAGGCTCAATAGGAACAGAAGAAATCGTGTCACGAAATACCACAAAAAGCGTGATAACCATAAGCACAAGCCCCAGAAAGCTACGCGCCTTCATGCGGTGCTTATTCTCTTTTATTGCAAGGTAGCCAAGTGCGCAAATCAGTGCGCAAATCAGTGCGAGCATTGTTCCACGTGTTGCGGCAATTAATACAGCTCCAATCTGTAGTCCAATACCGACTATTAACAATTTGCGTAGACGTGATTTATATTCCTTGAGAGCAATTAGGCTGATAAATATTGATGTTCCTATGTATCCCGCAAGGAACGCCGCATTACCTAGCGTGCTTCCTATACGTCCACGTGTTTCAAATACAAAGGGTATGTCAATTCCTCCAATATGCTGTAGCCATTGAAGAATAGCGTAAACAGCCACGGCAGAAGCTACCCATGCTACGCACTTAAAGAATTGCTTGATAAGCTTCGTATCGGCAATTAAAACAAATAAGTAAAACAACGCCGTAAGCGATGTCGCGGTTAAAAGTCCATCACCACGATCAAAGATAGACCAAAAACTATGGTAAAAATCTGTACCGACCAATGATGTTACGTACATAACAACAAGTAACATTCCTGGGATCCACGTTATTCTGCGCTTTAGTCGCTCATAAAAGAATGGTCGCCCTGAAAGTGCCAAGTACGTAAAAGATGCAACTGCAAGTATTGCGACCCCTCGCAATAAAAGCGTCTTTGGAGAAACGTAAGGGTAGAGTAACCCGTTTATAAATACAATCGGTAAAAATGCAGGGACTAATAATAACCAAGGAAGTATTTTTTCTATACGATTGATCATGACTTTGAGGAGAGTTTTTCTATTTCTTTATCAATTCCAGCGTGACTCGTATCAGGACTTAATGCGCGTATCTTTTTCCATGTGTCAATTGCTTTAGTATATTTTGCATTATCTGCATACCAGTATGCACGTATTTGAAGTATAGAGACCGCATCTCCAAAATAATTATCTGCTTCTGAAAAAGCCGTCTCTATTAGAGTTTCGTCTTCTGGAAACATATCAACCAAGAAAGCGAGCCGAGCTGTGTGATATGTCATAACTCCAGATTCTGCCTCTACAGCTCTAGAATATGCTGTTGAAGCCGTATACTTCGCACCAACACGAGCCAAAAGAACTCCCATATTGTGCCAAGCGAGCCCTGTTCTTTGAGAGTCAATTGCAAGAGCCTTTTTAAGGTTGTCGTACATACTTCGTCCATCTCCTAGAAGTTCGTATTGACCAGCTATTCCTATATAAACTTGATAATCTGGATACTCATTCTTTCCTATAGATTCTTCTAACTCCAATATATAGGCTTTGCTTTTCGCTTCTAAAGCTTCATTTCCTGTGTATGCTCCATTAAATTCCCATGACTCTACAACATCACGTTCATCCAGAGGAAAGGAAAACTCTGAAGATCCGCCAAGGTGCACAGAAAGAGACCATGCACCAATTAATAAAGCCAATAGGCCAGCTATTGCTACAACACGCTTTTTATTCATAGGAAAATCATATCACAATTGCCTTATTTACCCACTCCTGTAGGAGGTCAGACCTTCTACAATGAGGGGGGTTTTGACGGTGAGGAACGGTGGAGAATGTAATATTTCCGCGCAATGAGCAGGAGTGTGCCTACGGCAAAGATCTGACCCATTAGTTGCGCCATGTCCGTGCGATAGAACGGATAGAAATCAAAGAGGTATGGAGAACTCGTCGGTGTGAGTGCAATTAGAATAACAGCGACTGGAATAAAATATGCAGCGAACCTGAGCCATGATCGGAATACTTTTGTTTGTATAAAGATTAAGAGGAACATTGGGATGATGACCCATTCTGAGAAGGTCAGGAGAGGATTAAGGATAGTGAACGTAGAACTTGAGATTATATTTCGCCACCCACATATCTCTAGATCAGAACATCTGTATAGCAGACCAATAACAAAAGGGGTCGTTGCAAAGATTAAAAATGGTAACGATTGCTTGGCGAGTTGTGAAATTTTGTTCATCAGAAAAAGCTTAGAAATGCCGTCCAGAGTTTATGGAATCCATTATAAACCACCGCACTAATCTTAGAGAAAATTCCCTGTTGGGAAACAGC
>JBFJWB010000016.1:0-13672 GCA_041623915.1 Minisyncoccia bacterium
GAGTGTTGCTTCATCTCGCTCACCCCGCAGGTACTCGCCAACGATACGATACTCGAGCCCCAACTCATTAAGGCGCTCGTCACCTACAGTTTCTCGTACGCGCTGTACTTCATCTATAAGGTCGCGTTCAAAGGCCTGTTTCAAACGAGCATCTATGCGCTCCCGCAGGACCTCTGCCGGCTGGTCTACAACTATCCACTCCACTTCGTACGCCGGTTCTTTTTGAGTGCGAGAGGGTACAGTGTCATTTGTTTCTATAATTTCCAAAGCACGAATTAGGCGTCTGCGATTGTGCGGATCAAGTTCTTTCGCGCGACGCGGGTCTACTGCTTCTATACGTTTCAGCAAATCTTCGTTTGTATGTTGTTCTAGTGTCTCACGCAGTGCATGGTTCTCTGGTGTATTTCTGGGCAAGCCATATAGAAGCGCATCAATATAGAAGTGAGTCCCTCCTGCCAAAATAGGAACTTTTTTGCGAGCAGTAATGCTGTCTATAAGTTGTGTGGCGTCTTGTACAAAGTCTCCAGCGGAATATGATTCTTCGGGATTGCGTATATCAATCAGGTGATGCGGTATTCCCTGCATCTCCTTGATGGTTATTTTTTCGGTACCAATGTCAAGGCCACGGTACACTTGCCGCGAATCCATTGAAATAATCTCACCACCTCGTGCCTTTGCTTCCGCTATAGCTCGAGAAGTCTTCCCAGAGGCTGTTGGTCCTATGATAGCGACTATTTTCTTCTGCATGAATGGAATGGTACACTGCCTAGCATATGAATGAAACAAAGAGTAATTATTGTGAGAACTGTGGAGAATCCCATGATACCGAGCAAGAATATTTTAATCAGGTAAAAGTTGGAGAGCCGGTCCCAGACTATGAATTTGAGGTTTACCACAAAGACGAGATACACAAGATGTCACTTTCTTCGTTACGAGGAAAGTGGGCCGTGTTGGTATTCTACCCAGCAGATTTCACTTTTATATGTCCAACCGAGCTTGAAGAACTAGCAAAGCTATACTCTAAGTTTCAAGAAGCAAATGCTGAGGTTATCTCAATTTCAACGGATACTGTGTACACACATAAAGCATGGCACGATACCTCTGAAGGTATTAAGACAATTCAGTATCCAATGGCCGCTGATCCGTCAGGAAAGCTTTCTTATGCGTTTGGTGTCCTTGCTGAAGGTGGTGACAGAGAGTTCGCTAATGATGAAGGGCTTGCAATGCGCGGGACATTCATTATTGACCCAGCAGGCACTCTGCGTGCCATGGAGATAAACGACAACAGCATGGGGAGGAAGGCATCAGAGACACTACGCAAGCTACAAGCTGCGCAATATGTCGAGACCCATAAAGGGGAAGTGTGTCCAGCATCTTGGGAGCCGGGAGACAATACATTGGAACCCGGACTTGATTTGGTGGGGAAGCTATAGATTAGTCGCCGAGCGGGGTAATGCTCACCAAAAATCCTTCATTTAATATTTAGTGCCGGGAGAGAGACTCGAACTCTCATGCCTTGCGGCGATGGGTTTTGAATCCATTGCGTCTACCGATTCCGCCATCCCGGCATGTTAAGAAGATAGCATTTCCACAGTTATTTCGCATGTGGTAGAGCATGTTAAAATCTTTTGTATGGAAGAAGCAGGATATATCCCAACAAAGTACGATTCGGTCTTCTGGGTAGAGGTGGAGAGGATTAAACCCAATCCCTATCAGCCTCGCCGAGAATTTGACGAAGATAGACTAAAAGCACTAGCAGACTCGGTACGTCAGTATGGCGTCCTTCAACCACTCGTGGTGACACGTAAAGATGTTGAAAAGCCAGATGGTGGTTTAGAGAGCGAATACGAACTTATTGCAGGAGAGCGTCGTTTGCGTGCGTCAAAACTCGCAGGCCTTATTCAGGTTCCTGTAGTTATCCGCACAGGAGAAACAAACGCAACTAAGTTAGAGCTCGCTATAATTGAGAATTTACAGCGAGAAGATTTGAATGCCATTGATCGAGCGCGCGCACTTCAAAAGCTTATAGAAGAATTTGATCTTTCTCACGCACAAGCTGCCGCAAAGATAGGTAAAAGTAGAGAGTACATATCCAACTCAATTCGTCTTCTTTCGTTGCCTGAAAACATGCAACAAGCTGTAGTAAGTAGAGAAATCAGTGAAGGTCATGCGCGCACACTACTGGCTTTAAATAGTCGCCCAGAAGAGAGAGAAGCTTTGTTTAAGGAGATTATTATGAAGAAGCTTCCTGTGCGTGTCGCGGAGCGGATTGCGCGCTCAATTGCGCAGGAGAAAGTACGTGATTATCACCGAAAAACAGCTGAGATGGTTGCACTGGAAAAATCGCTTACAGAAACACTTGGCACTCGCGTAATAATTGAATCTAGCAAGCAAGGGGGGCGACTTACAATTGAATTCTTTTCTCCAGAAGACTTATCTAACTTGGTATCATCTATTGCCACTACACCAGAGACATCAGAAAATCAAAATCAAGATGATGAACAGAACAATGCAGGTGGTATGCCAGTATTACCCAACACAACTCAGGTAGAAATTCCTGATATGACACGAGCACGTAAATCTGAAAAAGAAGAAGATTTATATTCAATAAAGAATTTCTCAGTATAGTTACTTTGCGTGGCGTCTTTTTGGTAGTCTAACCGCCTTGCGTCGTTCCGGCTTCTTTTCGGGCTCAGTCATGCCTAATGCGATCTTAATTTGTTTACGAGCAAGTGAGGTCTTTATAGAATCAAGCCACTTTACTGAGGGTCTAGCTGAGTCTCTGTGAATAACTTCAACAACATCGCCATTCCCAAGCGCGGTTTCAAAAGATACAAGTTTGCCATTGACCTTTGCGCCTTGAAGATGGTTACCTAGGTCACTGTGTATCGCGTATGCAAAATCAATTGGTGTAGCGCCTGAAGGCAAGTCAATAACATCACCGTCCGGAGTAAATACAAACACTCTGTGAGAGAAAAAATCTTCGCGTAAGCCCGCAACAAACTCTTTAGATCCTGCAATATCAGCGTGTGCATCCGTTACTTCTGACAACCAATACGGCATAATGTTCGGCGCGCCAGAATATTTTGTGTTAGGACGGTTTAGTTTTAGTAGTGACGGTATCAAGTTACGAACCCAAGTGAAAGAAAGTTGAGAGAAGGATTTTTTATGTTCTGCAAGTATTGAAGCCTCTTTCCCTAATTGTTTGTATGCAAGATGAGATGCGACTCCGAACTGTGCGCGGCGATGCATGTCTTCTGTGCGTATTTGAATCTCTACAATACCAGCCTCCTTAGTTAAGACTGTTGTATGTAGGGATTGATATCCATTTGGTTTTGGAAACGCAATGTAGTCTTTAAATTCTCCAGGTAGAGGTTTAAACAGCGAATGAATAATTCCTAACGTTATATAGCAGTCACTAACAGAATCTAAAATAATGCGAAGCGCGGCAATGTCGTGTACAAGTGTAATGTCATCTTTTTTACGTCTTAGTTTCTGATGTAAACTCCAAAGACCTTTCATTCTCAAATCGGTACGGAATTTTGTGCTCTCTTTCTTGACTAACTCAAGCTGGAGCATTTTCTGTACTTTTTTAAGTCCTACCTCTGTCTCCTTAGTTTTTAATTGACGTAATTCAATCGTATGAACATAAGCGTCATGATCAACATATGGGAATGCCAAGTCTTGCAATTCGCGTTTTAAGCGTCCCATACCTAGTCTGTCAGCAAGTGGGGTGTAAATCTCAAGTGTCTCAAGAGCGATACGTCGGCGTTTTGTTTCGGGAACATACTCAAGAGTCTGCATGTTGTGATACCTATCTGCCAATTTAACGATAAGTACGCGAAGGTCTGAAGCTGTGGCCACCAAAAGTCTCCGAAGTGATTCCGCGTGACGTTCCGAACCACGGTATTTGTGTTTTCCGAGTTTAGTTACTCCCTCCACAATAAATAGCACTTCTGCACCAAACTGTTCTTTTATCTCTTCGGTTGTAGCGCACGCATCTTCTATAGAGTCGTGTAGTAGACCAGAAGCTATTGTGGCTGAGTCCATTCCGAACTCGGCTAGAATCTTTGCTGTTGCAGCGGGGTGTATAAAGTAGGGCTCTCCAGAATATCGAGTAAGCCCCTCATGTGCTTTTTTGGAAAATGCGTACGCGTTGCGCACAAGATTTTGACCTTCTTCAGAAGTGTCTCTCATGAGCGCTAGGATTTCTTTTACGCTCGTCATAGAGCTATATAGTAGCGCAGTATCTTAGAACGTACAGGGGTAGGGAAAATACAAAACCGCGTACATTAAGTACGCGGTTATTTTTCTTCTTGTGTTATGCTCGTGCTTTAGCGCATGCATCTTTTACGATACTAAGTCGTCGGAGATGCCAATCGGCAGTGTATGGCGTGACTAGATCATTAGTGTAAGGATCATATACTGACCAAACCAGATTCCTTTCAGGAGTCTGATCGCCAAAAGCAAGAAGTGAATCATGCGTGCGAATGCTTAATTGCAATGGTTCGTATGTGCTGGCGGTTTTCCTCGCTTCTATATCATAGATTAGCAAAACAATTACGTCTGCCTTGCCATCCAGCTCAGCAATAAGTGCATCAAGTGCCCTTACTTCATTGCCGTCTCTAAGAACCCAATCCTTCTTGAATTTTAGGCATCGAGCAAGTAGCGTCAGTTTATGAATACGCTGATGCCGGATCTCAGACGCTTCTCTAACATATCTGAACAATTCTTCAGAAGCTGTATCAAATACAGCGGATGTTGAAGCCACCAATCTCACAATCCACTCCTTTTTTTTCTCTTGAACGATGTCTTCTGATACATAGATCACGTCGTTATTGCTTTGAAATGCTTTCATCTAAAGAACCCCCTAATGTGTCCAGTCAAAATATACCTCTTACAAGCAACAAGTCAATTACTTTAATAAATCTGCAGCCTCGTCAGGAGTGAGTTTCTCAGTCTTTATATCGGATGGAAGATAAATACGACGCAGGCCTTTTTTAAGGAAAAATCCTGACTTGGATTTGTAAAGAGTAATGACTTTGTTTGTCTTGGGGTGATTTCCTATTTCACGCACGATTTCTACACCTCTCGGAGGACGTTTTGGTTCAGCAAGAACTGCTAGCGCTTCGTCGAATGTAATGGTGTACGGGTCACTTTTCTTGATTGATCTAAATTCTCCATCACTACCAACGTATGGGCCAAAGCGACCTGTAGAAGCAAAGACGGACTTACCAGTGCCAGGGTGTATGCCAAGCTCGCGAGGTAGAGAGAGGTAACGCACCGCGTCCTCTAGGGTTACTTGGGAAAGGTCAGTGCCGACCGGAATGCTGGCGCGCTTTGCGGCACTTTTGGGACGCCCACGGGCTTTCTTTTTTGCCACCTTCTTAACTTGCTTCTTTGGTTTCTCTTTTTTTTCTGGTTTTGGCTCCTCAGGAATGGGCATTTCTACATATGGCCCAAAGCGTCCAGTCTTAATAAAGATAGGCTGTTTAGTGTCTGGGTGTGTACCAATTGGTTCATCAGGTTTAATCTCTTGACCATCTTCCATGCGTGCGCCCATACAGTCTGGATATCGCTTACAGCTCATAAACACACCGCCACGTCCAAGTTTGAACTCCATCTGCGATTTACATAGTGGGCACAAGAATTCTTCAGGGGCGTCTCCAAGGGATGTTGCTTTAGGAAGTTTATCTTTTGCAGTAATTGCTTTTTCAAATGGTTTATAGAATTCTGAAAGAGTCTGCGCATACTCGCGCTCACCACGAGCAATTTCGTCGAGTTTGTCCTCCATTTCTGCTGTAAATGTGTCGCTAACATATTGTGGAAAATGTTCTTCTAACCATCCAGAAACTACCATGCCAGTCGCTGTTGGCAGAAGTGTGCGTCCAGTTTTCTCCGCGTAACCACGGTCTACAATGGTTTTCATTATGCTTGCATACGTAGAAGGCCTACCTATTCCTCGTTTCTCCAATTCTTTAATTAATCCAGCTTCCGTATAACGATTTGGAGGTTCTGTTTGTTTCTCGTTTGCGCCTATAGAAAGTGCTGACAATGAATCACCTGCAGTTAGTATTGGGAGTTCAACATCCTCACCTCTCGCTTTGGTGTCAAGAGCAAGCCATCCAGGGAACTCCATTTGTGAACCAGTTGTAGTGAATAGTGGAATGTCTGCGTTAGCCTTCGCACTGACGCTAGTGCGCATTATCTTTGCGCTTGACATTTGCGAAGCAATCGCGCGCGTACGTATGAGTGTGTATAGGTCTTTCTCGTCTTGTGTATTTCCTGCTTGCTCTAAGTTAGCTTCAGTTGGTCGGACAGCCTCGTGCGCCTCCTGCGCATTTTTGCTTTTTGTCTTGTATTCACGTATCTGTACATATTCTTTACCAAATTCACTTTCAATAACCTTACACATTTTCGCTACAGCCTCTTTAGACATTGTTACTGAATCGGTACGCATGTAGGTTATGTGACCGCCTTCATAAAGTTTCTGTGCTGCACGCATTGTGCGTGAAGGCGCAAACCCAAGTCTGGTAGAAGCCGTTTGCTGAAGTGTAGATGTAGTAAATGGCGCTCGTGGATTGCGCTCCTCTGCTTTTTTAGAAATATCACCCACGCTCCACGTAGCACTTCTTCCAAGATTGACAATGCGATCCGCTTCTTCTTGTGTTTTTGGTTGCTCCACACATGTACCGGGGAATGTGCCTGTCTTAGACTTGAATTCTCCATTAAGTACAAAATATGTTTCTGGTATAAACGCTTTTATTTCGCGTTCGCGTTCTGCAAGGATCCGTAATGCTGGTGATTGTACGCGCCCAGCAGAAAGCCCGTATCGGACTTTCTTCCATATAATCCCAGAAAGATCATATCCAACGATACGATCTAGTACGCGTCTTGCTTCTTGAGCCTCGCGCAAACGTTCGTCAATTGCTCTAGGGTGCTTGAGAGCTTCCTCAATTGCGCTTTTAGTGATTTCGTGAAAAACGACTCTCTCTGGCTTTTTAAGACCAGTTACTTCTTTAATATGCCAAGCAATAGCTTCGCCTTCACGATCGGGGTCAGTAGCAAGAAAGATCTCACTTGCTTTGTCAGACGCAGTTTTTATTTTCTCTATTACTTCTCGTTTTTCTGCTGGGACCACGTAATGAGGTACGAAACCACCATCAATATCAACGGCGTCTTTGTTAGATTTTGGTAGATCACGTACATGACCAACAGAAGCAAGAACCTCGTATTCTTTACCGAGGTATTTGCCTATTGTCCGTGCCTTTGTGGGAGACTCTACGATAAGAAGTTTTTTGCCCATGTCACTAACTCTTACCGCGTATACCTATACATGGTCAAGTGCCTCATGTGTTACGCAACTCTTTGCCACGCTCCAAATTCTTCGCGAATAAGCCCGCGGAGCTCTAGAGAAACGAGTGCTGTGAGCACATCTCCTGTGGCACTTGGGGTGCTACGTAGAATAGAATCTTTGTCTCTTGGCTCGCGAAGTAGTTCCCAGATATCTTTCTCCACTCCAACGAGATCTAAATGCGTGTTTGAATTACCACGCTCTTTTACGTCAAGACCAAGTGATTCAAGTATATGATTTGATTCTGTAACAATCGCAGCTCCTATACGTGCGAATATATGACATCCAGTTCCATGAGCATCTCCAATACGATGTGGCACAACTAGAAGATCGCGACTGTATTCACCAGCAAGTCGAGCAGTAATAAGTGTTCCAGAACGTTCAGAAGCTTCAATGACAAGAACAGCATCAGACATTCCAGCCATGATGCGATTTCGTGATGGGAAGTCGCTTGGGTACGCTCGGTGCAACGGCTCGTGCTCAGATATAAGCGCGCCACCTGCGTTTAATATTTCTTTGGCAAGTCCCAGATTTGTTCGTGGTCCAATAACACTGTCATCAAGTCCGGATCCAGGAATTGCGATTGTATGTAGTCCAGCGGAGAGAGCTGCTCTGTGAGCGCAGGCATCAGCTCCAAGAGCAAGCCCAGACACAATTGATACTGGGTATCCAGCAAGTCCTGCAATGAGCATTTCACATGCTTCTTTCCCGTAGTGTGAGAGTGCCCGAGAACCAACTACAGCAAGAAGTTTCGTATTTTTTGATGGCATAGCTCCACGAATGAAGAGCTTGTCGGGCATTCCGGGTATTTCTCGCAAGGCGGTAGGATATTCAGTAGGTGCAAGTGTACGTACGTCCATGTTAATATTGTACTCGAAATGTTAGATATACGATTCATCAGGGAGAACGCTGACTTGATAAAAGCAGGTGCCAGAAAAAAACACATAACTGTAGATGTGGATCGTCTTCTTGCGGTAGATGATATGCGTAAGCAATTACGAATGAGTTTGGACACAAAGCGCGCCGAACAGAAACGTCGCTCCAATGAGATACAACTTATTAAAGGCAATGAGCGAGAAGAGATACTTGAAGCAATGCGCCATTTAAAAGAGGGGATGGTTGAAGAAGAAGAACAGTACAAAAAGACGATGGTAGAGTGGCAGGCGCTTATGCTTTGTGTACCTAACCTTCCTGATATGAGTGTGCCTGAAGGTGCTTCTGATGAAGATAATATTGAGACAAAACAGTGGGGTACTCCGCCTGTATTTGAGAATCCAAAGAGCCATATTGAACTCATGACTCGTCTTGGTATGGCAGACTTTGATCGTGGCGCGAAGGTTGCCGGCTTCCGTGGGTATTTTCTTAAGAATGACGGAGCTCTTTTGTCGTACGCTCTATGGCAATTCCTTTCAGACCATTTTGTTAAGAAAGGAGGGTTTACACCAATGATTGTTCCATCTTTAATCCGCAAGGAAGGATTTATGGGTACAGGATATTTACCGCAAAGTGAAGAAGATTTATACAAAACACAAGATGGAGAATATCTCTCTGGCACAGCAGAAGTCGCCACCATGGCATATCACATGGATGAGATGCTTGACTCAAAAGATTTCCCAATTAAGTATTTTTCGTTTTCACCAGCATTTCGTAGGGAAGCTGGTTCACACGGGAAAGACACTAAAGGATTAGTGCGAGTGCACGAGTTTTATAAATTTGAACAGGTTATCTTGTGCGAAGCTTCACATGAAGCCAGTGTTCGACTTCATGAAGAGCTTACAGAAAATGCAGAGGAGGCAGTGCAGGCGCTTGGTATTCCGTACCATGTTGTTACTAATTGCGGTGGTGATTTGGGGTTAGGGCAGGTGAAAAAGTACGATATTGAATGTTGGATGCCAAGCGAAGGTAAATATCGCGAGACTCACTCCTCTTCATATTTCCACGATTTCCAAACGCGCCGTTTAAATATTCGCTATCGTGATGCAGAAGGAGACCTGCAATTCGCGCATTCATTGAATAATACAGCGCTCGCTACGCCTCGTTTTCTTGCCGTTCTAGTAGAAAACTATCAGCAACCAGATGGAAGTATTCGTGTGCCAGAAGTATTAAAGCAATATGTCGGGAAAGACATCATCGTCCCAAAAGAATAGGACGTCTAGGCTTGCTAAGCGAAGACAGAAAACACAAACAGTTGTTGCTGTCGTTGCATTAGTATTGTTCTTGTTTGGCATTGCCGGGGCTTTGTGGGGACTCTGGCAACCAGTAGTACGCATATCAAAGGTAACTGTCATTAATGGTGATGCGTCGTTATTAACGTATACAGAGTTCCCACTGATGGGCAGTTATGTTGGTATTGTGCCCCGCAACTCAATCTTCTTTTTTCCAGAACGCACCATTAGAGCAGATATACTTGCCGATAGGCCTGAGCTTGCTGCGGTATCAATCTCTCGTGATGGGTTAGACGCTATCGCACTCAAGGCTGTGGAGCGCGTTCCTGTAGCGCGATGGTGTGGTATTGAGAAAGTAGATGCAGAATATACCTGCTTTTTCTTTGATGCGGGAGGTTATATATATGGTGCTACTGACGCCTTTCTTGCTACGCACACTTTAAATCCTTATAAATTGTTTGCACCAATTTCCGGATCGCCAGAAAATCCAGTGCGTGCATCGATCCTCTCTGCAGATTCTTTACCGGGTGTGTTTGATTTTGCTCGACACCTTGCGGATATAGGAGGTGAGGTTGTGAGTATAAGACTCCATGAAGACGAAGTAGACTTCTTTCTGTTAGATTTGTCTTTAGAAACAGAACGAGAAGAAGGCACCCGCATAACTTATATTCTTGGACAAGAAGAACTTGCCTTTACGGCACTTGTTTCTTCACAAGAATCATACAGTCTTTCCAATGGCTCAATAGAATATATTGATTTACGTTTCTCTGGGAAAGTGTATCTGAAACGAAAAGAGTGATAGTTTGTTTGCATGTCATTTTGGCAGACACTTTCAAAACCTTTTTCCGCTATGGCGCCGATGGCGGATGTCACTGACCCTGCTTTTCGTGCGCTAGTAGCGTCCTGCGGGTCTCCTGACGTTTTCTGGACCGAGTTTGTTTCTGCTGATGGCTTGTACTACACCCGTGAGGTAAAGCGGATACCTGACGCGGAGAATCCGCTCATGCGTGATCTTGCGTTCACTCATGACGAGCGTCCTATCGTGGCACAGATATTTTCATCTAAGCCGGATACGATCATGTATGCCACGAAGCTTGTAGCAGAGTTGGGATTTGATGGGGTGGATATCAATATGGGATGTCCTGACCGCGCCATTGAAAAACAGGGGTGTGGAGCTGGGATGATAAAAACTCCAGAGCGAGCACAAGAAGTGATACGTGCCGCACAAGAAGCAAGTTCGTTGCCTGTATCCGTAAAGACGCGTGTCGGGTACAACCAAGAATCATTGGAAGAGTGGCTTCCGATTTTGCTTGAAATGCATCCGGCAGCCATTACTCTACATCTGCGTACTCGCAAAGAAATGTCGTTGGTGCCTGCGCATTGGAGCTATATGCAAAAGGCAATAACTATACGCGACAAAATAGCGCCGGAAGTATTGTTGATCGGTAATGGTGATGTTACTGACATGGATGACGCGCACATTAAAGCAGAGGATACTGGCGCTGACGGTATCATGATTGGGAGAGGAATGTTTGGTAATCCGTGGGTATTTGCAGGGAGGAAAAGTGTCGATACACCACTTAACGAAAAACTGGACGCACTGATACAGTTAGCGCATGCGTTTGAGGCGCTTTGTCCGGCTAAAAACTTTGCCATTATAAAAAAACACATTAAATCTTTTGTGACCGGCTTTGATGGGGCAGCAGATTTCCGAGCCTTGCTTATGCAGGCAGAGGACGCACATGCGCTTGAAAGCGCCATACGCAATCATCCGTTATACTAGACAAATATGGCACATCAATCTTTGTATAACGAATACCGCCCTAAGACTTTTGCTTCGGTGATGGGGCAAGAGCATGTTATTAAGCCACTTGCAGAGGCAGTGCGTACTAAGGCCCCCGGACATGCCTATTTGTTTGCCGGTTCTCGCGGTTTAGGGAAGACGAGTGTCGCGCGCATTCTTGCCAATGAATTAGGGTGTACTGAGCGAGACTTGTTTGAGATAGACGCGGCAAGCAATAACACTGTTGAAGGCATACGTACGCTTAGTGAAAATATATACACGCTTCCTTTTGAGTCTCCATATAAGGTGTACATATTGGACGAAGTACATATGCTCTCTAAGTCCGCGTGGAATGCTTTCCTGAAGACACTTGAAGAGCCACCGGCATACGCCATATTTATTCTTGCCACTACTGAGCTAGAAAAGGTGCCAGAAACGGTACAGTCGCGTTGCCAAGTGTTTGAGTTTAAAAAGCCGACACGTCAGATTCTTGCAAAGGTGTGCACTACTATTGCTAAAGCAAAAGGGTATACTCTTGCACCAGATGCAGCGGATCTCGTTGCCATACTGGCCGAAGGGTCATACCGTGACGCTCTTTCCGTACTGCAAAAGGTACTGAGTGCCTCCACCGACAAAAAGCTCACCCGAGTGGAGGTAGAGCAAGCAACTGGTGCACCAAAGGCAGAACAAGTGCATGCCCTCATTGGCGCAATAGCAGAAAAAGACCAAGGAGGCGCGCTTGGTGTCTTGAAGCGCGTCTCGCAATCTGGCATTGATCTGAAGCTATATCTACAATTGGTTATAGAGGCACTTAGGGGGGCGCTTATCATTCGCCATGCATCGGATTTGCATAAGGAATTAGAAAGGGAGATGGGTTCGGATGAGTTTAGTACTCTGAAAGAGGTCGCTGAGAAAGAGAGTATTTCCCATATTACGCTCCTTGCGTTCCTCAATGCTAATGAGCGCATACGCTTCGCCCCTACGCCTGAAATACCCTTGGAACTTGCTGTTCTAGAGCTTTTCCCTGACGAATCGGCCGAGTAGTGATATTCTACAAAATGTGCGTTATTGCGGGATCGTCTAATGGTAGGACTGCGGTTTTTGGTGCCGTCTATCGGGGTTCGAATCCCTGTCCCGCAGCATCCTAGGATTTTTGGAGTAGATTTCTCCAATATCCATTGTATTTCCTTTCTGTTTTTCCAGTTCTAACCTCTCGGAAATGTCCCGAGCTTTTTCTGCGACGCTTTCTATCGGTAGCAGCAGATTATCCAATGAAATCGTGAGTTTTCCGTCGGTAAGCGTGTAGTTATAACCCAAGGCCGAGAATATCTCCCGCTTCGCCTCGACGAGCTTCTTTTCGCTTGCTTTCGTAAATGCGAGCGGTGCTTTCTCCGCGAAGTTGAAGCCGCGTTCGGCAATCTCAAGCCACGTGTCTATGCGCTTATCCGTATCGCCCAGAAGCCCTTTGAGGCGTGCTTTCTCCGCAAGCAGCGTCTCCTTGCGGCTGCGGAACTCGTGCTCGTCAATCTCCAAGTTCGCCCGCATATCTATCAGGTTATCTATCTTGCGCACGCAGGCATCGTATTCGCGGCGCTGATTGCTCATCATCAACTCGCGGTCAGATACTTCTTGCCCATTCTGCTCCTTGAGGCGCGACACCGCCCACGTCGTGAAGTCAGCGGGGACGTTGAGCTTCTTCAACTCCGCTTTTATCTGCTTCTCAAGCTCTTTCTCCTCGATGGACTTTTGCGAGCAGTTCGGGTTCTTCTTTTTCGTGCAATGGTAGTACGTGTAATGTGCGAAACCGCCGCTGGCGAGCTTCTTCATCTTCTCCTCGGCCGTAATAAGGGCTCCGCACTCACCGCACCGTATCGGCCCCCTGTACGCCATATCGCGTCGCTCCTTGGGGCGCGGGTTGCCGCGGCGACCGAGCAGGAACTGGATGCGGTCGTATTCCTCGCGGCTCATCAGCGGTTCGTGCAATCCCGTGTACCACTTGCCGCTGCCGACGGGGTACTCGAACTCGCCGTAATAGAAGGAACGAGTGAAGATGTTATAGACATTGCTGCGGCTTATTTTCTTTCCGTTCGGCGAGCGCAAGCCCCACTCGTCAGTAGCGATGCGCCATATCTGCGGTGGTGTGTAGTTTCCCGTGAGCATCAGGTCTACCATCTTACGGAGCAATGGGAAGCGCTCCGTATCGGTATAGACCTTCTTCTTACCGCGCTCCTCGTACTTGTCGTTCTTATAGCCAAGCGGCGCTGGCGCTGGGTAATAGCCCATCTTCGTCCTCCAATCCTCGACGCGCTGCCTCCGCGCCATCGGTGATAACTCTACGGTCGCTCGCATCTTACTTTCCAAATACAACAA
>JBFJWB010000017.1:0-13585 GCA_041623915.1 Minisyncoccia bacterium
CAATCTTCTTATTGAGGACTTTATGCTACTTGCTAATGAATCAGTTGCTGAACACTTAGCGCATATAACAAAAAAGAACGGCGGAGATTTTGCTTCACTTTATCGTATACATGATGCGCCGGACTCCGAGCGCATTGAGAACCTTGCTCTCTTCCTAAAGGTTATGGGCTACACGCTGAAAGTCACGCCGAACGGGCAAGTGACCGGCGCCGAACTTAACCGCCTCATGGAGAGCGTAGAAGGCACGCCGGAAGAATACCTCATTAAAATGTCTGCCTTACGTAGCATGAGTAAGGCAGTCTACGCTACACAGAACATTGGCCACTTTGGTCTTGCTTTTGATTACTACACACACTTCACCTCCCCTATCCGACGATATCCTGATTTAGTTATTCATCGACTTATAAAGTCATACGCGGGTGGTACTCCAGTAACAGAAAAAGATATGCAAGCGTTTGACGCGTTGGCTGCGCATTGCTCAGAGCGCGAAATTGGTGCAGCAGACGCCGAACGCGACAGCGTAAAGATGAAGCAAGTGGAGTTTCTGTCACCAAAGGTTGGTGAAGAATTTGATGCCGTCATCTCTGGCGTCACTGATTTTGGTCTCTACGTGGAAGAACTCTCAACCCGTGCCAATGGCATGATTAGTATTCGTAATCTTGGTGATGACTATTTCGAACACGACGAAAAACACTACTGCCTCGTGGGACGCCGTACAAAAAAAAGCTTCCAGCTTGGTGACCCTATCCACGTAAAACTAACGGCTGCACGAATAGAAGAAAAGGAGCTCGACTTTGTGCCAACAAAGTAGAAAATAACATTTAACGTAGTTGTTACTTTGCCACCTGCACAGCCTCTTCAAACTTCACTGACAAAAGCTTGGACACGCCATCGTTCCCCATAGTCACGCCATAAAGAATTCCTGCGCGACTCATACTTTCACGATTGTGAGTAATTACTATAAGCTGTGACTTCTTTGCAAGATTCTCAATCATGTCGCCATAGCGACGTGAATTTGCCTCGTCAAGCGCTGCATCAGTCTCGTCCAGTATCAAAAACGGTGGCGGGTTTACTTGACTCATTGCAAATATAAGAGCAATGGAAGTAAGTGCTCGCTCTCCACCGGAAAGTTGAATCAGGCTCTGCACTTTTTTCTTTGGCAAATGTACAGAAATCTCTATTCCCGCACGAATTGTTTTCTTTGGTTCGTCATCCATGAGCTCGTCCTCATCGTGAACCGCGTCCTCAAGTATCAATCGCGCACCGCCACCTCCAAACATAAGACCAAAATATTCGCCAAACGATGCATTCACTTTTGCCAGTCCCTCTGAGAAATGTTTGGCGAGTTCGGTATTCAAATCGTCGATTAAAGTGCGCAATCCCGCCGCTGATTTTGACAAGTCTTCAATTTCAGAAGTCAAAAATGACTCTCGTTCTGACACGTCCTTATATTCTTCTCGTATATCTTCACTTGTCCCACCTGCCTCTTCTAGACGAATCATCGAGCGTTCTACTCTCTTCTTACGGTCTTCTTGCACGCAACGTTCTTCTTCTGGTAACGACTCCAACGCGCTATATGATACTGCGCCAGACCCAGCCAGAGCGAGAGCTTCTGCTTTTGTTCGCTCTAACTCATCGGAAAGGAGTTTTAGTTCACGCAAGCGTGCATCACATCGAATAACCGCGCTCTCTTCTTTAGCTTTAGATTGTGCCAAGTCAAGAATACGGCGCTTCATTTCACGACCAGCCTCATCATGTGCAGTCATTGACTCTCGAGCTCTTTGTAATGCGCTACGCGCTTCGTCATGAGCGCGAGCCAATACCTTGTCCTTTTCCATAAGAGTCTCTCGCTCTACTTCCAAAACATGTGCAGCGCGTTCTTCTTCCGCAAAAAGATTATCATCGCCAGATACAAAACGCTCAACGAATACACGAATAAGAGAGCGTATTGATTTAATTGTCGCTTGAAGCGATTCAACACTGGAAACTTCTTCGGCCTGCTTTTCTACTTCTTGTCGTAATGCATAAAGGTCCTCACGTGAAATTTTTGCATATGGCTCTTTTGCTACTTGAATACTACGTTGTTTTGCTGCCGATAAAGCTCCTTCAACACGACCAATATCACGCAGGAGTTCGGAACGATCCCTGCCAGTCTTCTCTACGACCTCCTCATGTGCACGAATATCTGCAAGACGTTTTGCTCCTTCAGCGTCTGTGGTGGATGACTCTTCTATATGCGCAAGTTCTGCTGAGGTAATCTTCAGACGTTTTGCCGACTCATTTTTTGCATTCTCAATTTTCTTGCCTTCTTCTGTAAGCCATAAATCTTCTATAGCGAAAAAAGTTTGGCAAACTGTCGCAAGCTCACTACGTAAATGCTCTGTACGATCCAATTTTTCAACCTGCTTTTCCAAAAAACGAAGATGTGGAGTCAGCTCCTTGCGAAGTCCATTTACTTGATTAATATTTTCTTCTGTCTTTTCTAGCTTTTTCTCAGCTTCTTGTTTCTTAAATTCGTACACTTTTAATCCTAGTGCGTCCTCAAGTATACTTCTGCGCTCCCGCGGATTTGAAAGCAATATACGATCTGCTTCACCTTGTGAAATTATGTGGTGGCCTGTCTCTCCAATATTTGCCCCTGCAAGAAGTTCGTCTATATCACGTAGACGCACTTTTGAACCGTTAATGGAATATTCACTTGATCCATCACGAAATACCGCGCGCTCAATTGTGACCTCATCAAAATCAATCTTGAATACACGCTTTGAGTTATCAAAAGTCACAGCAACAGCTGCACGATTCGCACGAGGTATAGCGTGCGAACCTCCCCAAATAAGATCTTCTGATCGTTTACCACGCATACTCTTCATTGACTGCTCTCCAAGAGCGAATCTAAATGCTTCAGCTACGTTTGATTTGCCAGAACCGTTAGGTCCGACAATAGCAGTAGTGGCTGAAGAAAAATCCAATGCCGTTTTACGAGCAAAAGATTTAAATCCAGTTATTTCTAACCTTTTTAGCATTACCCATATTGTATCAGAGGAAAATGAGTTAGAATTAACACATGCCCAAAGAAACCTTCTCTTCCCTTCAACGCCTACTTTTCATTGGCGTGTTACTTGGCGTAACAGCGCTCACACTGTGGGTGCTTTGGCCTTTTGTTATGAGTGTATTCTGGGCTATTGTACTTGCCATAGTTCTTCGCCCTGTCTTTGTACGCATACTTCCACATCGCCCTGCGTCTTCTGCATTGATTACGATATTACTTGCTTTAATTGTGATAGGCGCTCCACTTTATCTAATTACTGCCCGTGCCGCCCAAGAAGGCGTGACCCTATATCAGAAGGTGAACGCAAACAACACTTCTTTTGTAGAAGTCATTGAGAACCCTTACGTTGCAAAAGCCTTAGACACAGTTGGTGTTAGTCCTTCTACTCTCACAAGCGAGTTACGTTCGCTTACACAAAAAGCGAGTGGGATTGTCGCCTCTGGAGCACTTTCTTTTGGAGCAGCTACGGCAGACTTCTTATTGAAACTCGCTATCATGCTTTATCTTTTGTTCTTTTTCTTAAAAGATGGCAAAACACTTGGAAGATACCTTCAACGTATAATTCCTTTTGGTGATGACCGAGAGGAGTTATTGTTCCATCGATTTACATCAACAACATTAGCTATAGTAAAAGGTACGGTGATAGTTGCATTGGTGCAGGGAGCTGTAGGGGCTCTATTATTCCTAATTGCTGGTGTTGGTAGTCCTGTTTTGTGGGGTGTTGTTATGGCCTTTGCCGCAATGATACCTGCAGTAGGGCCATTTGTGATTTGGCTACCTGCTGGCCTGTTGTTGCTTGCGCTTGGACACACTACACCAGCACTAATTATCCTACTTGGTGGAGCCTTTGTGATAGGAAGTATAGATAATTTCCTGCGACCTGTATTAGTTGGTCGTGACACTCAAATGCCGGATGCTCTTGTTTTGCTTGGCATACTAGGTGGTCTATCAACTTTTGGCCTAGCAGGACTAATTATGGGGCCGGTCATCATGGCGCTATTCATCTCCGTCTGGGATTTGTTTGGAAAGGATTTCGGAGAAGAGATAGCGGTTCGTGGGTAGTTACCAACGAAGAGCATTTAGAGCTTCTTGCGCAGCTGCTTGTTCTGCCTCCTGTTTGGACGGACCTTCTGCGCGAGCAGCCTCTTTCCCATTTAGAAAGACACCAACTGTGAAGACTTTTTCATGATCTGGTCCAACTTCTGAAAGAGTATTGTAAGAAGGAGTGATTCCCTTTTTTTCTTGCGCCTTTTCTTGAAAACAACTTTTTGGATCTTGATATGTTTTATTTTCTATAATTGCATCAATTTTCCCAAATAGATTACGTCCAATGAAAGATTCCGCTGATTCATATCCCTGATCTAAATAAACAGCTCCAATTAATGCCTCGAAAGCATTCGCCAGAATAATCATTCGCGCTCGGCCGATATCTTTTGCTTCACCTTTTGAAAGCAGGATCACGTCATTTACACCGAGTGCAGAAGCACTTTCTGCAAGCGAGTTAGTGTTCACCAAAGCTGCCCGAAATGCCGTAAGCTCACCTTCCGGCTTTGCAGGAAACTTATCAAAAAGAAATCTGGTGGTAGCAAGTTCAAGCACCGCATCACCAAGAAATTCAAGACGTTCATTATGCGCAGTAACTACGCCACGATTCTCATTCAAATACGAACGATGAGTAAGCGCTTCTGTGAGAAGGTTCTCATTTTTAAATGAGACACCTAACTTCTTTGCGAATTCAGTAAATGACTTCATGTGGCTACCCTATCAAGGAAAAATCTAACTGCAAGTGCCAACTAAGCGTGATTACGTGATGCCGAACCTGACTTTCGTGCGCCAGTTCTCGCTTGATCTAGTAATTTTTGCACAGCGGCTGTCACTATAGGAAGCATGTCATCATAAAAATTTAGGTCAAGTATGTCCTGCAAACGAAACCATCTGGCATCATCCAGTCCCCCGCTCTTTTTCAATTCCAACGTCTCAAAATCACTATTGGCAAGAAAGAACCATACATGCTTTCTAACCTTACCTTTTTCCGGATGAGATGCTACATATTCATTCTCTCCAACTTGCGACTCAACCGTAGCCGTAAGTCCTAACTCTTCTTTAACAATTCGTACCACACCTTCTTCTGGAGTAGCGTCTGTTTCTATGTGACCCTTAGAGAGAGTCCAGCGTCCGAACACGTCATGCACCAGCGCAAGATAGTATTGGCCATCGTGTTTAGCGTAGACTATCGCTCCACCCATCTTTTCCAAAGGTAAATCTTCTCGACGAATCTTCTTCTTGCCTGTATCTTCTTTACCCGGCTCTCCTATTTCTTTATAGACTGCGCCAAGTACGCCATTTATGAACCTTCCTGAAGAATCACCCCCAAATGCTTTTGCTAGCTCAATCGCTTCATTAATGGCAACCTTGGCTGGTACCTGTGATCTATCTGTAAATAGCAATTCAAATAGACCTATGCGTAGTATATTGCGGTCAATAGGAGCTATGCGTTCAATTGGCCACTCCGGTGCAGCTTTATGTATGATTAAATCAATGTCTTCTTTCTTTGAGATAACACCTGCTAGGAGTTTTTCCATAAAAGGAGTATCTGAATCATCACCTCCAAATTCATCTATATTTCGTTTAAGTACATTATTTGCCTCTGATTCTGATACAGATGTTGTATCCCACTCAAAGAGCGTTTGCAGAACGACTGAACGTGCAAGATGTCGATTGGCCATATATAGAAAAGAACTATTACAAATTTAGTGTAGCAGAAAAAATACATCTGAGGCAAGCAGAGTGTACATGATCTGTGTATAGACTTAATTTTTACTTTATCTCTGGAGCAGTCTTTGCTGTGGAGTGGCGAGTTTTTGGACTTGTATCCGTAGCTTTGTGTTTTGATTCTGAGACAACATGATCCTCGTTCTTTATCTCTGAGACTGAATGGTCTTTTTTCTCAACTACATCATTATCAGAACCTTTATTGATACTTTGCTTCAAATCTTCTACGACTTTCTTCACTTTTGGAGTAAATATCTGCACCCCACGATAAATTCCAGTAGACTCGTCTAAGTGATGCGGTAGACGTGATTTCCCACTTTCTTTATCTTTGATGATGTTTATATCAGAAAGAGCGTGGTGTGACCTACGGTTTCCAGTGTGCCCTTTTGTGTGGCGCATGCGAATTGACATGGATAGAATTTAGCACAACTCGTATAAAAAGCAAACGCCGTCAATGAGACGGCGTATTAGCGTTCTGATCTTCTAAGAACGAAGGATCGGCAACGGAATGAATGATTTGAGAAATACAATGAGCCGTTGGGTCAATTTTCTCTGTTCCGGAATCCTACAGTGCTTAGCGTCTTCGTCAAGAATACGTCTGCCGTGATAAGCACAAAACACACATCCCATGATCGTGCCTCGATCACTTCCTTTGTAAGCATCGGAACATTCCCCGCAAGGCAAACCTGCACTGCGATACTCCGCTCTAACACGTGCTAAAGCAACGGTAATATCATCCACACACTTCTCCTAAAGAACTGAAGTCTGTACTGTACCCTAAATTACATATCAGGCAACCTATGTATGTATAAATGTGCGCCGATGTAATGGACACATGCCGTATTTAGCGATCGCCTCATAATGAGCACTAGTGCCGTACCCTTTATGTTTTTCAAATCCATATTCAGGATAAACTTCAGCACACTGTCTCATATACCTATCCCTTACGACCTTGGCAACGATGGAAGCTAAAGAAATAATAGGCACAGAGTCATCACCGCCAATAATTGTTTCCTGTACATATATTTCCGGCGCCTTCAATGAACCGTCAAGAAAAATCTGCACATCTTGTGGAGTAGGTGCCAGTCCGAGCACTGTCTTTGTTACGGACTCCTTTATGGCAAGTGCAATCCCTTCCGAGTCTATACGAGAAGCTTCTACCAATGCAACTGCAAAATGTATATCTCCTTTCGCGACTCGCGTTTCTAAAATATCAAATAATTTTTCGCGTCTTTTTTCGGAAAGCTTCTTTGAATCCTTTACTCCTGCAAATTCTGTAGTTATATCAAATCCTTTCGCTACTGATACAGCTCCAACAGAAACTGGTCCAACAATTGGTCCTCTTCCTGCTTCATCCACACCAATTATGTAAGTCATTGGTGTTAAGAATAGCAAAAACCCCGTATTACGGGGTTTTATAAGTTACAGATGAGATTGTCATTTTGGACGCACAAATACCGCGCGCACTCCTGCAGAAATCTCTGCTCCCTTGAGTCCTTCTCCGCACTGGTGCCAACCACAATTTGCCGTATACATATCTGAGGCTCTTAAACGATCCCCTACGCGCAAACGAATCCCGCGCACTCTTTCATTAGGATGATTTGGATGACTGTGTGCTTGTGTTGCATTCTGCATAGATCACTTCCCACTTCTGATACCTAAGTAGCACCATACCACAAAACACCCATTCAGCAATAGACACTAAGTACTTGGTCTTCATTCTGGTATCCTAGAGACAATGTCTTCACGCTTCGTACATCTACATACGCACTCTCACTACACATTCCTTAAGGCATTACCAAAAATCAAAGATCTTATCTCAAAAGCAAAAACAGAAGGAATGAGCTCGGTGGCGCTCACAGACGGAGGTAACATGCATGGTGCAATTGAATTTTATAAGACAGCAGAAAAAGCTGGTATCAAGCCAATTCTTGGAGTGGATGCGTATCTTGCTCCAAGATCACGAAAAGATAAAGACGGGGTCATAGATTCAAAACATTCCCGCATCGTTCTTTTGGCGGAAAACAATACTGGGTATAAAAATCTTCTTGCTCTTGTTACAAAAAGCTGGACAGAGGGTATGTTTGAAAAACCACGCATGGACAAAGAAATCTTGCGCGAACATGCGTCTGGCATAATTGCAATACTTCCTTCTTTTTCAAGTGATACTTCTCAACTCTTGCGCGCAGGTGATTTTGATGGCGCCTCAGCGTCCCTAACAGAATTTGAAAGTATATTCGGAAAAGACAATGTATTTCTTGAGATTACACATCATCCAAAAGTAAGTGGGCATGAGGCGCTTATGCGGAAAGTTAAAGCGCTAGGAGAGACTGTAGGCATACCTATTGTTGCTCAACATGATGTTTATTATCTTAATCCAGAAGACCGAGAAGCTACAGAAGTGATGCGCCGTATCCAACAAGGCAGTCATGGATACAATGAGGATGAGGATTTTTCTTTTATCAGTGAGTCCTCTGCTCTCAAGCTATTTGAAGACGCTCCTGAAGCAATAGAACAATCTAAAAAAATTTCAGATAGATGCAACGTAACATTTGAACTTGGTACTTTCATCTTTCCAAACTTTGTACTCCCAAAAAACGTAACTGCGGACGAACGACTACGAGAACTGTGCCTTATAGGTATTAGGGCTCGCAAACTTGAAGGCAGAACAGATGTCCTAGAGCGTCTTGAATACGAGCTTGGAATAATTGCGTTTAAGGGTTATGCCTCATACTTCTTAGTTGTAGAAGACCTTATGCGTTTTGCCCGCGAAAGCAATATTTACACAAATATTCGTGGTTCGGTGGCCGGTTCCATGACTACGTATCTACTTCAGATCACAAAGATCGACCCATTAGACTACAAGATTCCATTTGAGCGTTTCCTAAATCCAGAACGCCCCTCGGCGCCTGATATTGATATGGATTTTGCTGATAACCGCAGAGATGAGGTTATTGAGTATGCTCGTAAAAAGTATGGGCATGACCATGTTGCACAGATAGGAACTTTCGGAACAATGGCCGCCAGAGCTGCTGTACGCGACATTGCCCGCGCACTAGGTCATTCATATTCCACAGGTGACCGTATCGCTAAAATGATTCCATTAGGATCACAAGGATTCCCTATGACAATTAATAAGGCTCTAAAAATGGAGCCAGATCTTGAAGCTGTATATAGCGAAGACGAAGATGTGAAAGAAGTTATAGATCTCGCAAAGCAGATAGAGGGATGTGTCCGACACGTTGGTGTACACGCTGCAGGGGTTGTGATTTCGCCAACGCCAATTATAGAATGGACGCCGATACAGCCTGATCCGAAAGGGACAGATAAGCTTATTACTCAATACGACATGTATTCAGTTGGTGAAGATGGAGTTGGTCTCACAAAATTTGATTTCCTTGGAATTAAAAATCTTACAATCCTTGCTGACGCTGTAGAACGAGTAAAAAACGATCTTGGAATTGATGTTGATATTGAGACAATTCCATTAGATGACCTGAAAACGTATGAAATGCTTGCACGTGGAGAAACAGAAGGCACTTTCCAATTAAATGGCTCTGGAATGACGAGATGGCTTAAAGAGCTCAAGCCTACAAGTATCCACGATATTAATGCCATGGTGGCGCTTTACCGCCCCGGCCCTATGCAATTCATTCCAGACTACATTGCCCGTAAACGAAATCCACGACTAATTACTTATTTAGATCCTGAAATGGAATCTATACTCAAACAAACATATGGGATCTTAGTTTATCAAGATGACCTGCTTATAATGGCCAACCAGTTTGCTGGTTATTCATGGGGCGAGGTAGATAAATTTCGTAAAGCAGTTGGCAAAAAGATACCTGCAGAAATGCAGAAACAGAAAGATAAATTCATTAATGGTTGCGTACAGCACTCTGGATGGCCTCTTAAAAAAGCGCAGAAGGTGTGGGAGTGGATAGAGCCATTCGCTGCATACGGATTTAATAAGGCGCACTCTGCCTCCTACGGACGTATGGCTTATCAAACAAGTTATATGAAAGCCAACTATCCAGTACAGTATTTGGCCGCGCTTTTGACAGCTGATTCTGGAGACACAGAATCCATATCTACATTTGTTGCTGAATCAAAACGAATGCAAGTTTCAGTACTGCCACCAGATGTAAATGAAAGCGGTACAGATTTTACAGTAGTTGGAGAAAAGAAAGATACTATCCGATTTGGATTATCTAGTATAAAAAACTTTGGTGAAAGCGTATCGCAGGCTATATTAGACGAAAGAAATGCGCGAGGAGGATTTGTTTCCGTTGCTGATTTCCTGTCTCGGGTTGATTCTAAAAATCTAAATCGGCGTTCGCTTGAGTCACTAATCAAATGTGGCGCTCTTGACACTCTAGAACGTCGTGGAACGATGTTGGAAAACATCGATACAATGCTTGCTTTCCACCGTGACGCAACAGAAGAAGCTCCTCAAGAATCCTTATTTGCAAGCTTAACGCCATTAGAGCTAAATCTGCCCGAGAGTAAGCATGTATCTCTTAAAGATAAACTTGATTGGGAGAAGGAGTTGCTTGGTATATATGTATCTGGACACCCACTTGATTCTCATCAGAACATTCTCGCTAAGTCAGGAACTACCGTTGAGAAAATACTTGGAGATCCACAAGTGGGTCTTCAAATCATACTGCCTGCGCTCGTCGCAGACGTGCGTATCATTCTCACCAGAAAAGGAGAGAAAATGGCCTTCGTGCGACTTGAAGATAAGACCGAATCGGTAGAAGCGGTAATATTCCCGAACCTCTTTGCTGAACACAGCACTGCACTCACAGCTGGAGGATGCGTGCTTGCAAAAGGTAAAATATCCAAACGAAACGGCGAGATTTCCATTGTGATTGATGATTTGAAGGTGTTGTAGTCACGAACATGGTATATTTCCTTTTATATGGATATGCCTGAAAAAGAACGAGATCATAAGAAACTTGGGCGCGA
This sequence comes from Minisyncoccia bacterium, assembly GCA_041623915.1. GTDB lineage: Bacteria > Patescibacteriota > Minisyncoccia > Phycocordibacterales > Phycocordibacteraceae > C7867-001. The sequence goes on from JBFJWB010000017.1 coordinate 10,793, forward strand.
GCTTGATTTATTTGCTTTTTCTGATGTCGTTGGCAAGGGACTACCACTCTGGACCCCTAAGGGAGCAATAGTACGGAAAGAATTGGAACGTTTTGTAGTAGATGAAGAGACTAAGCGTGGATACATGCATGTATACACTCCAGAGCTTGCTAAGCTTGATCTTTATCGTAAGTCCGGTCACTACCCACATTACAAAGACTCAATGTATGCACCTATTGTCATAGATGATGATGAGTTTATGCTCCGCCCTATGACGTGCCCACACCATTTTGAACTGTATCTGCGTAAACCAGTAAGCTATCGCGAACTCCCAATGCGCATAGCTGAGCTTGCAAAGCTGTACCGCTATGAGCAATCCGGCGAACTTATGGGCCTACAGCGTGTACGCGCAATGTGCCTCTCTGATGCACATATTATCTGTGCCTCTGAAGAGCAGGCAGTTGATGAAGTTGGTAAGGCACTTGATCTCATTGAGTACATGTCGTCTATCTTTGGCTTGGAACATGGTGAAGACTATCACTATCGCCTTTCGCTTGGTGAAGACGCCGAAAAGAAGAATAGTGCTCAGCATGCTTCTGCATGGATCAAAGGTGAAGACCTGCTTCGTTCCCTTCTAAAGAAACGTGGTGCTACGTTTGTTGAAACTGAAGGCGAGGCTGCATTCTATGGGCCGAAGATTGATGTACAGATGAAGAACGTGAACGGGAAGGAAGACACCGCTTTTACAGTACAGTACGACTTTATGATGCCAGAGAAGTTTGACCTTACCTACATTGGAGAAGATGGCGAAAAGCATAGAGCATTCGTGGTTCACCGATCTTCCATTGGCACCATTGAGCGCACTGTTGCGTTTCTCATTGAGCACTATGGTGGGGCTTTCCCTACTTGGCTATCTCCAGTACAAGTACAAGTACTCCCCATATCTGAAAAACATAGCGAATACGCCGAAAAGGTGGGTGGTACGCTCCGTGCAAACGGCGTGCGTACAGAAATTGATACAACAAGCGAATCACTTGGCAAGAAAATACGCACAGCTAAAAAAGAAAAAGTTCCATACCTACTAGTTATTGGCGACAAAGAGATCGAGTCAAACACAGTTTCAGTAGATAGTCGTGACCATGGAAAGGAAGATGCTGTTGATACAAATGCATTTGTGGAACGCATTGCAAAAGAAATACGCACGCGAGGTCAGTAGTTTTTAAGACAAAGAAGTCCACTGATTGCTCAGTGGACTTCTTTGTCTATTATCTTGTTATGCTTCCAACTCTGTTAATGCGCGAGTAAGAGCAAGCTTTGCGCCTGTAACGCTTGCTGAGTAGCTTGAGTCTATAGCGTTTGTAAGTGCTCCTACGATTCGTTCTAATACAGGGGTGTCGCAAGTTGCACAAAGCTGAGCCAATTGAGAATCACACTCTGTACCATCAACGCGTGAACGATACACATCATCAAGAGCGCAAGTGGCGTGCGTCAAGAATGTTTCTGGATTACCTCCACCTCGTACGTGCATACGCAGAGCACCGAAGACGGCCTCTTTATCTCTCTCCAAAAGAGACGTAAGAAACCCGAGTATGTGAGGTGCATTTATTGATGCACCTTTCTGTTCTTCGGTATTATTCTTTGGCGTAGGTGTAGTGGTTTGTGTCATAGATTGGGCGTTTAACACTACATCTTCAGGTACTTCTGGTGCTACATTAATAGAATCTGAGATATTCTCACCACGAGAAAGTCCGTTAACTATATCATCAATAGATAGCGTACTACCTTGAGCAAATGATCTGAATCCTTCGTATTGTGAGTAGGTCGGAGAATTTTTTGGCGTTGGTGGCATATGCATTATACGCTCCTCCGTTGTTGGAGCATGATCAATGATTTTATCCTGTGTCGCATTTAGAAGTTCTGATATCCGTGCGCCAGCAAATCTAGCACGTCTAGACACAAACGGAAATGCTCCAAACAACACAAGATAAGTGAGAGCGAGTGACCATCCAATAAGAGCTATCCAGTACAGTACAGTACCTAATGAGCCAAGCTCCAAGCCAGTATATGGAATTTGGGACAGATAAAGAAACGCTAGAGGTTGAGTTGAAGGGCGACTTAACAAAGTAACCTTTGGTTCTGGGTTACCGCCTCCGCCACCACCTGTAACTTTTAGATCTGCCTTACAAACTACTGTCTGGCCATTGTTTGCTGTAAATGTACCAGTATAAGTATGTACTCCTGCGCCGACTGGATTAACAGTCGCTGAGCCAGGAACAGGCAAATTATCGCCTACTCCATTATCAACATTTACAGAACGTAGTAAGAATCCGTCCCACGAAAGAATTGCCGATCCTCCGCTTTGATACGTAGATGGAGACACAGTAAGTTCGCAAGAAGGTGGCTTTCCTCCGCCTCCGCCTCCTGTATTAACCGTTACGGCAACACTACATTGCGCGACTCTACCAGAAGGACTTGTGACAGTTCCCTTAAAAATTGTATTAGCGCCGATAGACTTTGTAGACACTGTACCGCCGACAACTGGAGACACTGATCCTATACTGTTATCAATAACAAACGTTGCTCCATCTACAGTTGACCAAGTAAGCTTTGAGCGTTCTCCTATATTAACAACGGCTGGACTTGCTGAAAGAGTACATTTTGGAGATCCGCTTGGTGGTGGTGGCGGTGCTGACGTAACAGCAACAGTGACAGAACATTGAGTAGTTCCTCCTGCTCCTGTAGCAGTACCTGTGTATGTGGTAGTTCGTGTTGGTGAGACTGTCTGTGAGCCGGAAGATACAGGAGATACTGCAC
>JBFJWB010000018.1:0-11596 GCA_041623915.1 Minisyncoccia bacterium
ACTCCAGTAAAATAAAAGTTATATAGTCATGAGAATATATGCACAAAATTATACGTTTATTTAACTAGTTATATCGTTTATACGCACCACATAAATTGCTATTGCTTTATTAAAATTGAATAGAATTGTACAGACATATAAATACTGGCAATACCAGTAGCGTAAGTCGTTCACTTATAATTTCTGTAGAGATGGTTATAACTCTTAGGTATTAGTCACACTCTTTATATATACAAATTAGGCCGTACATTTAGTTAAATGAATACCACTAATGGTATTCATTCCTAATATGTTCTATCCGAGCCGAGATACCCTTTATATACGTATTACAAATTTGTCGTTCCAGTTAACTTCTCAATAACTTGGTTGGACGAGATGTACTTATCAGCTAATCCAGTGCCTAATGCACCTAAAATGATGCTCACGAGTGCGACCATCAAAAAAATAGCCTGTAACACTCTAGTAATTAGTGCGACTTCTGTGCCTATCCTTGCTGACATTGCTTCTCTATTAGCTACCACAGCTCTCGGAGCATTATCAGGTAGATGTGCCTGCTTCTCTGGACTATACACTGCACGTATTGGCACATGCGCTTCTTCTTCCAACTCAATTTCAGGCTTCTTGTCTGTAGCGCTCTCCTTATGAGTCGGTATTGCAACTTCAGATTCTTCATTTTCCTTGTGCGCAAACCATTCTTTCCATACTTGTTGCATAGCATCCATCGCACCGGCACTTTCTTTGTCTGTGTCTGTAGATTCAGACTCAACCACTTCATCTTTAACACAAGGCTCTATTGGCTTGTATGTAAGCTTGTTTAGCGATGGGAAATACTTTGGCTCTTCTGGCTCATAGTGAGGCTTGTCCCAAGCTTCAACTGCTGACTCTTTCTTTACTTCTCCTACCTTATGTACAGCAACTTCTGTCTTTGGTATTTCTTCTTTGATTGCATCTGCAACACCAAAACGATGCTCTTTAATTGCTGTAGCGAGAACGTACCAACTTCTACCTATCTGACGAGCTGGTACTCTACCCTCACGACACAATTGACCTACATAGTCTTTTGCATAGCCAGTCATTTCAGATGCTTGCTTTGTCGAGATATATTTCTTTCCTTCAATGTCAATCTCTTCCATAGCACACACTATAACGCTATCTCGTCTTGTTTGAAAGCGTCTGATGTGAATAGCCACTTGCAATACGGTGGCCACATACCGGTACGCTACTCTGCTCTCCTAGCATCACGTAAATTGAAATTATTTTGTCAATGCGTCTTTAAGGAGTTTCGCAAATGACTTTGGATTACCTGCGCCATTACTGGCTTTCATGCACTTACCAATCAAATACTGCAAAATCGCTTCCTTCCCTTTTTTGTATTCTTCTACTGCTGTAGGTTCTTCTGAAATCACTTTTGCTACACACTCACCAAGAGCGCTTTCATCGTGCTCCTGTAAGAGTCCGTGTTCTTTTGCAAGCACCTGAGGATCTCCACCATTTTCAACCATAAGTGTTAAAACGTCTTTCGCTCCGCGAGAAGAAAGATCTCCATTCTCTGTCATACGGATAAGGACAGAAAAGGCTTCAGGAGAGATTGTATCAAATGCTTCTTGTTCACCAGTTACAACAATCCCCGCTAAATCAGAGGTTATGTAATTTGTTGCAAGCTTAACGAGAGTAGGTTTGTTATCTAGCGCATTCGCCACATTGTCAAAAAAATCTGAACGCGCACGAGTAGCCGAAATGTAAGCGCTTACCTCTTCTGAAGTGCCGTATGCTTTCATATATCTTTCACGACGTTCCCATGGGAGCTCTGGTAATGAACTCATCAGATTTTTCTTGCTCCATTCTGGCAAGTCAGACAAGAGAAGCTTTGGGAGATCAGGATCTGGAAAGTACCGGTAGTCTGCACTACCTTCTTTAAATCTCTGGTGGAAAGTTTCTTGAGTACTTTCGTTCCAACCTCGTGTTGCCTGTACTACACTCTCGCCTCTTTCAATAAGATCCTCTTGACGTTTTAATTCATAAGCTATCGCACGCTCTACAGAACGAAAAGAGTTTAGGTTTTTAACTTCCACTTTCGTACCAAGATTATCGTCTTTTGATACTGAAATATTTGCTTCAATACGCATCTCTCCTTTTTCCAGATTTGCATCGCTTGCGCCTAGGGTCCTCAACAACAGCTGAAGCTCACGAGCAAAATGCCCAGCTGTTTCCGCGTCATGTATAACTGGTTCTGTAACAAGTTCCATTAACGGTACACCAGCTCGATTAAAATCTATGAGTGATTTGTCTTTTGCATGAGTGCTACGCGCAGTGTCTTCTTCCAAATGTACGCGTGTCACATCAATATCAGCGAGTTTGCCTCCTGCAACAAGCGGAAATTCATATTGACTAATCTGATAGCCTTTTGGTATGTCTGGATAGAAATAGCTTTTCCTGTCAAACTCAGTGAAGTCTGCAAGTTTAGACCCTATTGCTGAGCCGACACGAAGTACATGTTCTACTGCTTGTTTGTTGATTACAGGTAAAGTACCGGGGTGAGCTAAGCAGATTGGGCATACGTTTACATTTGGACTTGCTTCGTCTGGATCGTTCTTACATGAACAAAACATCTTTGTCTGCGTCTTCAGTTCCGCATGTACCTCAAGTCCGATAGTTGCACGATAAGTCATAAAGACCAGTATGCAGTATGTGATGGAATTATGCCAACAGCTTTGCCAACGTATCCGAGAACACCTTGAGAGCATCTGGATCCTCTACACTTACCGTTAGTACATCCTTCCCTGTTTTCTTTTCTAGAGACGTTTTCTTCGCTTCGCATTCTGCAACCGAGATTAAATCAACTTTTGACAAAACCAGTACTTCTCGTTTCTCCGATAGCTCGTGTCCAAACGATTCAAGCTCGTTACGTACTTCTTTATATGTGGCAAACGGATCTTCTTGTTCTGCCGAGACAAGATGTAGTATGATTCCTGTACGTTCTATGTGCTTAAGAAATTTTATTCCTAAACCCTTACCTGAAGAAGCGCCTTCAATAAGCCCCGGAATATCAGCAAGAATATAGCCATAGAAGTCTCCTAGCGCCGGTTCTAATGTGGTAAATGGATATGCTCCAACTCTAGACTTTGCTCGCGTAAGAGCGTTAAGTAGCGAGGACTTCCCCGCATTTGGAAGACCAACTAACCCAGCATCTGCAATAATCTTCAAAGTGAAAGTTACTGTGCCAGACTCTGCCTGAGTACCAGCGGTAAATTCTGTAGGATTTTGATTTGTTGAGCTTCGGAAACGCGCGTTACCTTTGCCTCCTGTACCTCCCTTACATAAAAGTATTTGCTCTCCTTCCTTTGTAAGCTCTACTGTCTTCCCTGTTTCAGCAACATGAGCAACAGTACCTACAGGCACTTTAAGAGTTATTGAGGCCCCGTTTTTACCAGACTTTAAATCATTTTTACCGTCACCTCCCGCTTCAGCATAGAAACTTTTTTCAAAACGATAGTGTGCAAGCGCTCCAAGATCTCTAACTGCTTCCAGTATAATATCACCACCGCGACCACCATCACCACCACCAGGACCTCCTTTTTCTTTTCCTTTTAAGTGTATCCAGCGCACGACACCGTCCCCTCCTTTACCAGAGGACACAGAAACTGTAGCTTCATCAATGAATGCCATATGCAAAGCACACTAACATACAGCACGACTTTATACGACTATTTAGAGTGGGGTCAGGACGAACCTGAAGAAGTAACTGTCCATCCTTCATCTAGGAGCGGTTCTGCCTTCTTGAACTTAACCGTCTGTGTTTTGCCGTCTTTAGTGATTGTTATTGTGTCATTCCTCCCATATGTGTGCCCTTTCTTTATTTGCGCCTGAGCATTCTCTTTATTATTCCCATCGCTTCCAACAGTAACCAGACTTGCGCGTGTCTTTTCTTCTTGCATACGGATACGCTCTTCATCTGCTGGAGCTATTTGAGGAAACGCACGCTGTATAGTATCAACAATTTCATTCTCCATCTGGCGGAATCGCGTAAGACCTTCTTTTCTGTATTCAATAAGCGGATCGCGTTGTCCATAAGCTCGCAGAGATACGGACCTTCTCAAGTAATCCATTGTCTCCAGATGTTCTAGCCATAATGTATCAGTTGCTTGCAATAACAAGCGACGTAATAACACAACAAATCCTTCAGCTCCAATCTCCTCCTTCTTTTTCATAAATAGAGTTGTGAGCTCTGCCTTTGTTGCTATCATCTCTGCAACAGCTTCTTCAACGTCATCTGAGGACCCCAACACAGCTTCACGACGACGCTTATATATTGCTAGTCGCTGAGTATTCAACACATCATCATAAGCAAGTACTTGTTTCCTAGAATCAAAATTGAATCCTTCAATACGTTTTTGTGCCGTTTCAAGCGACTTAGTAATCATGGAACTCTCTATTGGCTCATCTTCTGGGATTTTAAATGAGCCCATGACTTTCTTTAGCATGTCTGAAGCAAAAACACGCATAAGTTTGTCCTCCAGCGATACGTAGAAACGCGTCTCTCCTACGTCTCCCTGCCTGCCAGCACGACCACGAAGCTGATCATCAATACGTCGAGCGTCATGACGCTCTGTACCGATTACTGCGAGTCCTCCTACAGCAAGCACAGCTTCACGTTCAGTATTATTAGCTGGGACACCACCTAACTTAATGTCTACTCCGCGCCCGGCTAGATTTGTAGCGACTGTCACACGACCTAACTTTCCTGCTTGTGCAATAATCTCTCCTTCTTGTTCATGATTTTTAGCATTCAACACTTCATGAGGTACGCCGGAGTCCTCAAGATATTGACTTATGATTTCATTGTCCTCAATAGAGACAGTACCCACCAAAACCGGCTGGCCTTTTTTATGGCGTCTTGCAATGTCTCGCGCCAAAGCTTTATATTTTCCTGCTGATGTCTGGAAAATAAGATCATCATAATCTTTACGGGCAATTGGTTTATTTGTTGGCACTACAACTACCTCAAGACCGTACACAGTGAAGAATTCCTCCTCGGCAGATAACGCGGTGCCAGTCATTCCGGAGAGTTGATCATACATACGAAAATAGTTCTGGAATGTAACACTTGCGTATGTTCGTGTTTCTGCTCGCACTTGCACACCTTCTTTTGCTTCTATAGCTTGATGCAATCCTTCTGACCACCTACGACCTGGCTGTAGACGACCAGTAAACTCATCAACAATAACGACTTCTGATTTGTTGCCTTCTCTTTTAACAACATATTCTTTGTCTTTTTGAAACAACGCCGTTGCGCGTACTGCTGTTTCTAAAAGGTGCGCGTATTTCATACCTCCTTCTGCATAAAGATTTTCAATGCCCAGCGCCCTTTCAGCTTTCTGCATTCCAGAATCGGTCATTTGTACCGCTTTTTGTTTCTCGTCTACAGTATAATCTTCATCACGAACCATACTGCTTGCGATATGTGCAAAACGCTCGTAAAGATTTTCTGTATCTCCTGCTGGTCCTGAAATAATAAGAGGAGTTCGTGCTTCGTCTATGAGTATAGAATCAATCTCATCCACTATAGCGAAAGCATGCCCGCGCTGCACCAGTTGAGACTCCTCATACGCTGTATTGTCTCGCAAGTAATCAAAACCGAGTTCATTGTTTGTAGCATATGTTATATCTGCAGAATATGCTTCGCGCTTAGTTACTGGGCGTAAATAATTATAAAAAACTCTAAATGCGCCTTCCACATCACGTTCTGCGTCTTCTTCCTCTTCTATATGTGTCGGATCATATCTATATGAACCTGTAGCAGTTACGACACCAACAGACAGACCAAGAGCATTATAGACTTGACCCATCCATGTAGCATCACGACGTGCAAGGTAATCATTTACCGTAACCACGTGGACTCCACGACCAACAAGAGCAGCGAGAGTAACTGGTATTGTTGCAACAAGTGTTTTTCCTTCACCTGTACGCATTTCTGCAATCTTTCCTTCAGCAAGTGCCAGACCGCCTAACAATTGAACATCGTAATGTCGCTCGCCCAACGTTCTCCTTGAGGCTTCCCTTACAAGCGCCAGCACCAAAGGCACGTCCTCAGATGGTACGTCATTGGCTGACCGCACACGCACTTCCTGCGCGCGCTTTATAAGCTCGTTGTCTGAGAGATTCTTTAGATCTGTCTCCAGAACTCCAGCTTTTGCCACTAAAGGCGCCATCTTTTTTAGAAAGCTTGAGGACTGGTTTTTGGAAAAAATCCGAGATAGAAAATTAGCCATAGAATATCGGCACTATAACACTTTTATACGTGTATGGCAGTGTAGCAAAAAGCCCTCATGAAGAGGGCTTTTTGCGTAGTAACTAATTGTTACTTACGACGCTTTGTTGCACGCTTCTTTGTTGCACGCTTTACGGTTTTCTTTGCTACGCGCTTCTTTGTTGCACGCTTTACGGTTTTCTTTGCTACGCGCTTCTTTGTTGCACGCTTTACGGTTTTCTTTGCTACGCGCTTCTTTGTTGCACGCTTCTTTGTAGCTTTCTTTTTCATGGCCATGGTAGTAGTGCGATAATTATTGTTGATATGTCGACCCATTTGCATAAAAGTTTTGTGCAAATGTTTCTTAAATTATTATCGCGCGCAAAAAGTTTTTTTGTGTGCACAATGCACGTTACTGTGGATAAGTATTGAAACGAAAACTTTTATAAAAAACTTTACTCACTAAAGTGAAACTACTTCGCGAATAATATTTATTCCTGTTTTATTTTTTACACACTCTGAAACTTCATTAGACAGAGCTTCTACATCTGCAGATGTCGCCCCGACTGAAGTAACTACAACTAATGGTTGCTTTTCATACAGTCGTGCAAAACCATGTGCATGACCTCGCATGCAGAGCACATGATCTAAAATCCACGCAAGAGAAACTTTTACTGTCCCATCTTCTTGCGCAAAACATGGGAGACCTTGAAAAAATTTCTGCAATGAGGTGGCCTCGCATGCACTGATTATTGGATTCTTGAAAAATGATCCTGCTGTGCCTTCTTTTTGTAAGTCTGGAAACTTATTAGAACGTATTTGACGCACTGTCTGTGCTACATCTCTTGGAGTTCTAAACGACGCGCCGTTTTTGATTGTTTTCTCCAGATCCGGATACGCCAAATTAAACTCACCTTTTTTGACAAGCAGAAATGTGATGCTAGTAATTATATAATTTGGACACTCTTTAAACACACTATCGCGATAACCAAAACATGTCTTATCCTTTCCTATAATTAACGATTCGCCAGTTTTTCGATCAACAACTTCTGCGTGATGAAAGATGTTAGATAATTCGGCGCCGTAGGCGCCGATATTTTGCACAGTCGCTCCTCCCACCGTACCAGGTATACCTGCAAGATTTTCCATACCAAGCAGACCTTCAGTACACATGCGGGACACTAACGCGTCCCATGACTCCCCCGCACCAACAGTAACCAAAACATTTTCGTCAAAGTCTTCGAGCGCAATTCCTTGTATAGAAATTTTACACACAACAGCTGACAAACCGGAATCTGGCGCAAGTACATTTGCTCCACCGCCCAAAACTATAAATGGCAATGATTTTGTTAATGCGAAATCCAGTGCGTCTTTTACATCTTGTATTGTGTATGCCTCTATAAAAAACGTAGCTTCGCCCCCAACCTTAAGTGTTGTATGTAACGCCAGTGGTACTTGTTCGCGAACTATCATCTGCTTTCAGTACTTTCTTGTAATTGTTTGTAGGCTGAATCAATTGATTCAATAGACTTTGGGAAACGTCTTTTTGCTTCTTTTATGGCAGATGCCGCACCATCGTTGTTTCCAGCAAGAAAGTTTAGAGACGCGAGCTCAATCCATGTATGCTCAGTAGCGTCATCATGATCCACTCGTAACTTCCAAATAGCAGAAAGGCTATCGTAGTCTTTTACTAAATAGTATGCGTTAACAAGAATACCTTGATCAACTACAGTGTTGCCGAACGCATTATGTAATATACCATCAGCACCTTCTTTGTCTCCATTCACTATATGTCCAGCTGCAGAATATGTAGCGAGACTTGGGAAAGCTGGTGCTAGCTGGTACGCAATATCAAAAGCTTCTTGAGCCTTTTGGGTATCGCCAATATCCCATTGGACTAATCCTATTTGAATATATATGTGTGGTTTTGCAGGAGAAAACTTAGCGGCAGAATTAAGGTGTTCTAGAGCTTTATTTGGTTGCTGTAAAATGCGGTACGTAGTTGCAGCCTGTAATTCAGAGCGGGCGTCGCCAGGATGTTCTCTTAATTGCTTCTCCATCTCATTCGCTGCTAATAAGACTATTGCTGTACGTACTTCATTTGTTGCTTCTTTGTTCCCTACAACGCGAACAGATGTGCTAACTAATTGTTCTCGGATTTCTTGCCTTGCAAACGAAGGATGCTTTAGAAGGTCTGTAAACGCTTCAAGATTTGCTACACCGTCTTTGGAGGGAGTCATTGCTTTGATTAGGTCACTTGAGGCGCGCATGCCGGGCACATTAATCGCATACACTCCGACCAGCAATACAGCCCCTGTAACAGCAGTAAGTACTGGGTGGTGAGCATTATCTAGTACACGCAACTTTTCTAGACGCGGTAAAGAAATAGATGAGCCATGGTGAATCATCGCCATGATGGCGAAGAAGTATATGTAGGAATACAAATTATCAAAAACAAAGAAATTGTGTATCGCATAACCAACTAACGCACCTGTAAGAAGTATTTGCTCTGAGCGAGAGAACTTTGATCGTGTCCAAAGTAGGAATAATGCACTCACAAAAAGTAATACATACAGCAAGAATCCCGGTACGCCACCTGCAACAAGCCAATCAATGAAAGTATTGTGTGCTCTGTCAAACCAGTGTTCTTGATTATACAAAGAAGGGTTGTAGTAGGTATTGAATACGTAATTAAACCCCTCCTGCCCCCACCCTGTAACTGGCCGATCTGCTAAGCCCATTCCTGCAATACTCCATATAGTGAATCTTGTTGCGCCATCCGCTAGAGAAATAGATGCGACTCTTTTGAAGATGCGGTTTTCTTGTATGAGATCAGTATTTCGTGCAAAGTAAAATGAGCTGACAACAAGCAACAAGCCCACAAGTACGTATCCTGCAATATAACGCTGTTTCTTCTCTAGAGTGATCAATGCGAGTAACGAACAGAAAATTAACGCACCGACCAATCCTAAAATTGCTCCACGTGTTTCGGTGAAAAAAATCAAGACTCCTTCAATAACTGAGATTAATATGAGAGCCCAGCGGATTGCTTGTATTCTTTCTGTAATCGCTAGCCAGCATGCAATGAATACGTTGAATAATAAGTATATTGCGAAATACGCTGAATTCCCTAGAGAAGAGTCTATGCGCGTTGACCCTTGATGAATCGTGGCTAGCCCAGCAAGTTGCAGTAATGAGTGCCCAGCAACATATACTGATACAGCAATTGACGTTAAAAACCACGCGCGCCATCTTTGGCCTCGGCCCAGTACTGAACTAGATACGAAGAAGAATATCAGCAAGTGCGCCAACAAGATCCACCCCTCCATTCTTTCAAAGTTACTGAAGAAAGCCTTCTCTACATTTACAGCAAATAAATCCGCTACAAACATCCATCCCACAAACAAGACTACAGACGCCCCCACCCACGAGAAACGCGGACGATACTCCTTATCTATGATGGCAAGCACTACCCATGCTGAAAATGCTATTTCAACCAAAATACGGAAAAAGAACGCCTTCCCCGTAATAAATGGGAAATAAAAATTGTTAACAACAATGAGTGGCGTGAGCGGGATTAGAAAAAGAGCCCCAAGAGCTACTAACTTTGCTCCATGTCTGAGTGCGTTACCCTGCATTATGCGGGCATAATACCATGTCCTATATAGTTAAATCATTTTGATTAACACACATTTATGTATCACACAGTCTATGATTTCTTGGGGTTCTTTGCTGTAAAATACAATCCAAACGCAAACGACTGAGGAAATGTATGCGCAAGCCACCCAAGACGTCCTTTTCCACGTATCTCAACGTAAGCAAAACGACTAAGTAAAATATCGTTAAGTTCTTTTACCGTAAAATGATTTATATGTGTAGGATCCTCAAGAGGTGTTCCTTTCTTTCTTTTTATCAACAATCTAAGGCGGTTAATTAAAGAAAATGCGTTAGGCACTGTACCGACAAAGACTCCATCTTGTACAAGGACTTTTGCAATTTTTTGTATCACTTTATCGGGATAATATAGATGTTCTAAAATCTCCGCTGCCACAACTGCATCAAAAGAACCTTCCTCAAATCCCCAATCACCATTAAGGTCTACATGTTTAATTCTGATTCCAAGATCTTTTTCTGCACGAGTGAGAGCAAGCTCGTCAATATCTGCACCTACAACTGTATTGTCCTTCACAAAATATTTTGTAAGAGCTCCGTCACGACAACCTACATCAAGCACTTTCTTGTCGGTACCAATAACAGAAGAGAGGAAACGTCCTCTTTCACTTCCCATAAGCACAAACCCGTCTCCCCTATGAGACTTGTGGTGCGAAGAGTATATGTTTCCAAGAGCGGTCTTTACCATATTTAGTTAGTGCGAGAAACTATATCACTTTTTGAAACTATACTCGTAAAGTGAGGGTATACTTACATTATATATGTATTTAGGCTTAAAGACTCATGTTGTAGCCCTTCTACGACGTAGCGAACGGTGGACGCAGGTAGACATGTTATATCTTTTCCGTGGAGGTGGCCTGTTATCTAGCGCTGACGTAATACTCGCATTTATTTCATTAGGTGTATCTGTATTAATTGCGACGTATGTACCCAAAGAAACATATGGGGTATATAGATACATTCTCGCTATTGCGGGAACTCTGACTGTGTTTTCTCTCACTGGAATGAATAACGCGGTAGCACGCGCAGTTTCACTCGGAAGAGAAGGTGTCTTCAAAAGATCACTGCCTGTGCAGTTACGATTTGCGATGCTTCAGTCTTTAGCTGCAGCTTCTGTGGCTACATATTATTTCTTTCAAGGAAATACTGTATACGCGAGTGCACTTAGTATTGTTGCTGTTCTTGCGCCACTTTCAGGAGTACTTAATACGTATAACGCCTATCTACAAGGCAAGAGAGACTTTCTTCGTATTGCTTCATGGAAAACTCAAAGTGGGATTATAAGTTCTGCAGTAATGGCAAGTGTTGTGTTATCAACGCCAACCATAATAACCATGACACTTGCGTACTTCTTGTCTACGTTTGCAACAAATGCATGGTTTCTTCTTAAGACGTTCAGGAAATACAAACTGAGTACGAGTGCAACTACAGAAGATCTTTCTTTCGGTAAGCATTTATCTCTAATGAACTCTGTAAATATCCTCGCGTCGCAACTAGACCACTTGCTGGTATATCACCTCCTTGGACCAGTATCTCTAGCTATATATTCATTCTCCATACTAATACCAGAAAAACTACGAGCTCTTTTAGGATTTCTACCAAACATCGCGCTTCCTCGTCTTGCAATACGCTCGCAAGCAACATTGCGCATAACAGCATTACGTCGTGTAGGTCTTA
>JBFJWB010000019.1:0-11144 GCA_041623915.1 Minisyncoccia bacterium
ATATTATAGCACATAGATATTAGCGTTGTCAATTACTCGTAATGATTGTGCTACTTTAGTATCACTTCAGGAAATATAATCTGTGCATACATAAAGATATTTGACATGCGATAAAGACCTGTATCATATACGAAGTAACTTATATAAATAATGAAGCAGGCGCCCGTAAGGCGCCTGCTTCATTCATGACAGATTAGTATTTGGATACACTACGCTACTGTCTTATTGTTAATTCGTACAACTCGTTCACTGCGATCTTCCTCCTCAATTACAGGGCGCTCATCCTGTAATTTTTTAATAGCTGCGTGTTTCTTAGAACCCGCAAAACCAGTACCAGCTGGAATAAGGCGCCCAAGAATGACATTCTCCTTCAAGCCACGAAGACGATCTACACTTCCCTTCAATGAAGCATTAATCAATATCTTCGTTGTCTGCTCAAATGATGCGGCGGACAAGAATGACCGACGAGAAAGCGCAGATTCCTTGATGCCAAGCACAATGTCTTTTGCTTTTGGTGCAAGCTTACCTTCTGCTTCAGCACGCCTAATTGCTTCTGCGTACTCCCAATCTTCAACGACATTACCTAAGGAATAGTCAGTATCCCCTGCATCAGTGATTTTAACCCTAGAGAACATCTGCTTAACTATAACCTCCAAGTGTTTACGAGACACAGGTGAGCCTTGAAGTTCGTATATCTTAGATGCTTCTGCAATTATGTACTCTTGTACTGTTGTGCTCCCAGCGTACTCAAACAACACATCCAAATCTGCAGAGCCATCAGAAAGAAGTTGTCCACGGCACACTGTATCTCCTTCTTTTACAAGTGGAACGCGAGGATATGCTGCTAGATACTCAATCATGTCACCCTCTTTTTTGCCCCGTACTTTTTCACCTTCAGCTGGAGCTACAACAATGATTTTCTCCTTACCTTCCTCCTTAATCTCAGTTACAACGCCTTCTGTCTTAGAAACAACTGCTGGAGTCTTAGGCGAACGCTTTTCAAAGATCTCCTCCACACGTGGAAGACCTTGGGTAATATCTCCACCCACGCTAGCGACACCACCAGAGTGGAACGTACGCATTGTCAGCTGAGTACCTGGCTCACCAATAGCCTGTGCGGCAACTGTGCCTACAGCTTCACCCAAGTCCACCATTTCGTGCGTAGTTAGATCCATTCCATAACATTTTTGACACACGCCATATCGCGTCTCACATGACATTGGAGAACGAACTGTTATAACTTCAGCAGAACTATCATTCAATGTTTCGGCATCTTCTTGTGATATATAGTGACCGTTTTTGAAGACAGTTGCGCCAGATGAATCTCTCGCATCGTCAGCAAGCACACGTCCCTGTACAGCGTCTGCGTAGTTAGTTTTTATTCCTGAAGCACTTATCCTATTAATTGCTACTCCACGTTTTGTACCACAATCTACTTCAGTAACGATTGAGTCCTGTGCAACATCAAACAATCGACGTGTTAGATAACCAGCTTTCGCAGTACCAAGAGCTGTATCTGTAAGACCTTTACGTGCTCCATGTGTAGACATGAAATACTCTACAGGATTAAGGCCGTCCACCATAGAAGATAGAATTGGTACTTCAATAGTTTCTCCTGCAGTGTTCTGAATAAGACCCTTCATACCGGCCATCTGGTTAAGTTGTCCAAGTGAACCACGAGCTCCAGATGTCACCATGTCAGAAACAGAGCCCATAGGGTCTAAGTTTTCAGCCACAAGTTTCTCTACTTCAGACTTCGTGCCCTGCCACACTTCAATTACCATACGGCGCTTCTCATCATGCGAAAGAAGTCCGTTATTAAAGTCTTCTTCAATCTTTTGTACTTTCTGTTGCGCGGTTGTTATAAGTTCTTGCTTTCCTTCTGGTGCAGAAACATCGTCAATAGACCAAGTAACACCTGAACGAGTAGCGTACTCAAATCCGAAACGCTTCACCTTGTTAACAATGCTTGGTACTGCATCAAGTCCGTAGCGTATGCCACAATCATTTGCAATACGGGATAACACCTTCTTTGTCACTGTCTCATTCACAAATTCATAATCTGAAGGCAAAACAGTATTGAACATCAAACGCCCTACCGTAGTCTCAAACATTTTACCCTCCATGTGCGCATACTTGTCTTTTTCCGGCGTTGGGAGAACGTTAACCTTTGCGCGCATATCTAACGCTCCAAATTCATATGCAAGGATTGCAGCGTTTGGTGAAGCAAAGTGATCACCTTCACCTTTCGCTCCTTCAACCATTTTAGTGAGCCAATACACGCCAAGAACAATATCAAGAGGCTTGCCTGTCAATACAATCATCTCGCCGGAACCAGGCTTCAAGATATTCTTGTTTGCGCTCATAACTTCCCTCGCCTCCCATTGAGCCTCCTCTGAGAGTGGCACGTGCACTGCCATTTGGTCTCCGTCAAAGTCTGCGTTAAAGGCGTTACATACCAAAGGATGAAGCTGTATAGCATCACCTTCTACAAGACGTGGGCGAAACGCTTGTATACCTTGACGGTGAAGTGTAGGCGCACGGTTAAGAAGCACATATTTACCTGCTATTGCGTCTTCAAGAATTTCCCAGACTTCTGGAACACCATCTTCTATCAAACGACCAGCTCCGCGAATATTGAACGCAAGCTCTCGTGACAATAATCCCGCTATTACAAATGGTCTGAATAGCTCTAGCGCCATGTGCTTAGGTAATCCACATTCATCAAGCTCAAGAGATGGGCCGACGACGATAACTGAGCGACCTGAATAATCCACACGCTTGCCCAAAAGATTCTGTCGGAAATAACCTTGCTTACCCTTTAGGTAGTCAGCGAGTGACTTTAGCGGGCGACGTTGTGCTGGAGTCATTGCTCCACCAGAAGCACCTGATTTTCTAATTGAGTTGTCCAGAAGTGCGTCTACAGCTTCCTGCAAGATACGCTTTTCATTTCGTAAAATGACTTCTGGAGCATGTATGTCTAGAAGCTTCTTAAGACGATTGTTACGATTAATAACACGACGATACAAATCATTCACATCAGACGTTGCGTGCCGACCACCTTCAAGAGCCACCATTGGACGTAGTGCTGGCGGTATCACAGGGATACGAGTGAGGAACATCCAATCTGGGCGTACACCAGCTGCAATCATTCCAGCAATAAGCGCAAGACGTTTTGCCAACTTTTCTCTCTCTGCGGCACCTGCTGTCTCATACTTAACTTTTAAAACACTCTCTAACTCTTTAAGATCGAGATTGCGAAATATATCGTATATAGCTTCTGCACCTATACGAGCCTCAAACAATCCTCCGTATTTCACAGAAAAACGATGATAAGCGAGCTCATCAAGAACCTTACCAACTACAGCGCTTTCAATTTCTGCCTTCGCTTTAGTCATTCTTTCTTTTAGCTTCTCGCGCTCATCATCATCTTTTGCGCCACCATGCTTAGTCTTATATTCACTTTCAAGCTCAGACAACATACGTTTCTTTATGTCTTCATTCACTTTAGTGATTATGTACCCAGCGAAGTAAACAACTTTTTCTATATCCGCTGCAGAAGCACCGATAACTGTAGCCATGCGGGACGGTACGCTACGAAGAAACCAAATGTGTGCAACAGGTGTACATAGTTCAATGTGCGCCATACGCTCACGACGTACGATGCTTCTAGTTATCTCCACGCCACATTTATCACAGACAATTCCCTTATAGCGAATACCTTTGTATTTACCGCAGTAACATTCGTAATCTTTTTCCGGACCAAATATCTTCTCGTCAAACAACCCATGCTTCTCAGAGCGCTGGGTACGATAGTTAATAGTCTCTGGCTTTGTTACTTCGCCGTGCGACCAATCAAGAATTCGCTCTGGTGAAGCAAGAGAGAGACGCAATCCGTTCCATGTATCTCTCGGAGTGAATGGGGGTTTTTTTGATGCAAAAGCCATAATTAATAGAAGTTAATTTCAATTTCGTTTAATTCATTCACTCCTTATCTTCCGGAGGAAGATTAAGAGGATCTACGTCAAGCGCAAGTCCACGAATCTGATTTGTAAGGACTGAGAAAGACGCTGGGGTGCCGGTGTGCGAAATGTGCTCACCCTTTACAATCGCATCAAACGCTGCAGAACGACCCTGTATATCGTCAGATTTGATTGTAAGCATTTCACGCAGTGTATAGGCGCTCCCGTAACCCAGAAGTGCCCAAACTTCCATTTCTCCAAATCGTTGTCCGCCATTTTGTGCTTTACCACCAAGTGGCTGTTGAGTAATAAGGCTGTAAGGACCTATGGAGCGCATATGGATTTTGTCTTCCACCATGTGGTGCAGTTTCAATATGTACATATACCCAACCGCGACTGGTTGAGCAAAGGCGTTACCACTTTGCCCATCAAACAAAGTCATTTTCCCAGACTTATCAAATCCAGCTTCAACAAGTTCTTTACGAATCTCATCTGGCGTTGCTCCGGAGAAAGGAGGAACTACAGCCTGATAATTGAGCGTGTGTGCAGCAAGACCCATGTGCAGTTCTAGGATTTGACCCAGGTTCATACGACTTGGCACACCAAGAGGAGTAAGAATGACATCGACTGGATTTCCATCCTTGTCGTACGGCATATCCTCAACAGGAAGTACGCGCGAAATAACACCCTTGTTACCGTGACGGCCTGCGAGCTTGTCTCCAACATTCACATTACGAACCTGCGCCACAGTTACAACAATTTTCTTGATAATACCTGAGTCTAATTGGTCACCTTTTTCTCTACTGAAAACCTTCACACCGATTACTCTACCGCGCTTACCACCATCCATTCGGAGAGAAGTATCTTTAACGTCTTTTGCTTTATCGCCAAAGATGGAACGAAGTAGGCGTTCTTCTGGTGTGAGCTGAGTCTCACCCTTTGGAGTTACCTTACCTACAAGGATATCCCCTTGTCGCACTTCAGCACCGATACGAATAACACCTTCTTCATCTAGATTTTTGAGACGCATTTCTCCCACATTAGGAATATCGTGAGTTGTTACTTCAGCACCAAGTTTAGTGTCGCGTACAACACAATCAAAATCTTCAATGTGTATTGTGGTGAATTTGCCGTCCTCTACTAAACGCTCAGATATGATAATGGCGTCTTCGTAGTTCGCACCATTCCAACTCATAAATGCAACACGTGCGTTTTGACCTAGCGCGAGCTGTCCTTGGTCAGTTGAAGAGTTGTCAGCGAGCACATCTCCTTTCTTGACTTTATCTCCAAGTCGAACAGATGGACGTTGCATGAAAGCAGAGTTTTGATTGGTCTGAGTAAGACCCTGCAAACTGTATTCTTTCTTTTTGTTATCTTTCGTCTTGACTACCACTTTACGAGCATCTACAAAAGTGACATCACCCGCGTCTTCAGCAATAACAAGACGACCCGTGCTCTTTGCGGCATGCGTTTCTATACCTGTAGCAACCAAAGGGGCTTCTGGTATGAGTACTGGCGTTGCCTGTTTTTGCATGTTTGAACCCATGAGCGCTCGGTTTGCGTCGTCATGATCAACAAATGGAATCATGCACGTTGCAACTGAAAACATCTGATACATAGATGAGTCCATTAGTGTAACTGCGTCACGCGAGACAATTGCTGGCTCTCCGTTTTGGCGAGTCTCTACCAGTTCATCCTGAATACGGCCCGAGCTGTCAAGTTTTGTAGCTCCGTGTGCAATGGTTTCAGTTTCCTCATCAAGAGCGTTTAGGTAGACGACCTCTTCTGTGATTTTTGCATCTTTTACACGAACATATGGTGTCTCAATAACTCCAAAATCATTTGTGCGGGCATGTGTTGCCAAACGCAAAATAAGACCGATGTTCTGACCTTCTGGAGTATGTATGGGACAAAGTCTTCCATAATGAGATGGGTGCACATCACGAACTTCAAAACCAGCGCGTTCACGCGTAAGACCACCTGGCCCAAGTGCCGAAAGAGTACGCATGTTCTCAAGTTCAGCAAGTGTGTTTTGTTGTTCCATAAACTGCGACAACTGGTTTGCTGTGAAAAACTCTCTTACTGCAGCTTGAAAAGGCCTTGGGTTCAACAAAGCCATAGGTAGAGTTGTCTCGCTTTCAATAGTAGACATTCGGTCTTGTATGTTCCGCTTCATTCGCGAAAGACCAACACGCATCCGAGACTGCAGTAGCTCGCCAACGAAACGTACACGCCGAAAACCTAAGTGATCAATATCGTCTGGACGTCCATTTGGATCTGCGTTAAGACGTGCAATCTCTGTAATTATGCGAAGGAAATCATTTAGCTCAAGGGTTCGTTTGGCTAGCGCCTTCTCTGTAACCGGCTCGCCGAATCGCGCATTAAGGCGATGACGTCCTACACGATTTAAATCGTAACGATCCTCAGAAAATAGAGCTTGAACAAAGTTCTTGGCGTTCTCTGGTGTAGCCAAGTCCCCATCACGCATACGACGATGAATTTCTATATAGGCATCTTCTACTGACGACACTTCGTCATGTGTAAGTGTAGCCTGCATAGCTGACTTTGATTCAGGAGTCTTAAAATGCTTAAGGAGATCTTCTTTTACTCCAGCGCCAAATACTGTTAGAAGATAAGAAATGGGGAACTTCCGCTTACGGTCAATTTTCACAAAGACTGCGCCATCAGGGTCAGATTCAACCTCAATCCATACACCACGAGATGGAATTATCTTTGCACCAAAATACGCCTTGCCACGAGTTAGTTCGGAAACGAAAAACGCCCCAAAAGACCGTGCGAGCTGAGGCACTATTGCACGCTCCACTCCTGACACAATAAATGAGCCGTGTGGAGTCATTATAGGAACATCTGCTAGAAATATCTCTTGTGGCTTCTCCGAACCGAGTGTTTTGTTTGTAAGCTTAACGGAGACCTTGAGTGGAGCCTCGTAAGTTCGCTTATTTTCTCGGGCATGCGTTTCATCGCATTTCGGTTCACCTAGCTCAAACCCCTCAAAAGAAAGGTCAAATTTTTTCCCTGAATAATCGCTTACGGGCGAGAACTCTTGAAGCAGTTCTTTTAGTCCATCTTTTAGGAGCCAGTCAAATGACTTTCGTTGATGACCTACAAGATCTGGGAACGGTACAGATGGTGTTCGGTATGCACCGAAGGTTTTTTGCACAATGCTTGTGGTTTTTTTAGGCATGTGGGTGTGTCGGTAACGTGGATAAAAAGCGTACAAAAATGCACATGCGCGACAAAAAGCGCTTCCGCGTCTCGCGTTATCGTTCTTTTCCTATGAATTTGCCCCAGACGCACATCAAAACTCAATCTTTTCTGGTTACACATAAGATACCTGCCTAGTGTCCACTAGTCAATAGCCGATGTGAATAATACGAAAGCTGGCAAATGATTTGGCAAGCTATCAATTCGTAACTCGTTTTCTTTTTGTATGAAAAAACCGACAGTTCTAAGAACTGTCGGTTTTATTTTTATTCATTACATGACGACTAACAAGCTGGGCACTCTGTGGATACTGGATACGACGTTTCATCAGAATCCTTAGTGAGGAGGCTTGCGTTCTTTGCCATGTCTTCATTATGATTCCGAATATCGTTAGTGGCTTCGGCAAAGTATGTTTCCCATTGTTCATCTACAAGACTGAACTTTAAAGCCGCGACGTGACGGCACTTGAACTTTCCAAGAAGGATCAGTCGCTCCCGCGCAACGGTCAAGTCTCGCCCATCTTCCTCGCATCTGATGATGCGTTCTGCGAGAGTTGTGAGCATTGACTTACAAAAGTATTTGAGATCCAAGTCATCGGCAGACAGTGTCTTTTCAGCATTCCACGGACTGCTGTACGAATGAAGCTCTATAGTAAGATTATACAGCGCTTCCAAATACTCTTGAGGCCACAAACTATACGAAACTCTATACGTTACACAGATAACCGCAATACAAGTGAGAACGGCAGATGCCGTAGTCACGAGCGAATGCCACTGCAGGAAATTGCTAAGTAACAAAAAGAATACCGCTACTAGGAGCGCGAAACAGAACCCATCGAGCCTGAACTTGTAGCAGCCAATAATGAATGCTGGCCGATTAAAGCCGAAGCCCGAATGGCACGCTTCAAAACGTGGGTTGAGCTTACGTTCATTGGCCAAAGACACCACCAACGTGGCGAGTTTGTGATACTTCATATAAAGAACTCCTTTGTCTTTTTGGCTCGTATTGGCCGAAAAAAGTGTGGCTTCAGCGCCACTTTGGCACTCAATAGCTTCAGATTAAGGAAGCGGTACTTCTGCATTCATAATCAAGAACAGTGAGTACTCGTGCATTAAACCACTACAGATGATATTTGACAATTATTTGTTAGGTTTCAGAAACTCTATATTATATTAGTAACGTCAGATGTTGCGTGCGAGCTATCTTTTCTTCTTGTCGCGCCACGCATCCATGTTGCCATGATGCCCTGTAGTGAGCACCTTGGGTACTCGGTATTTCTTCTTTTTGTATAAAATTATCTCAGGACGCGTGTATACCTCCGGAGAGGCAATTCGGCGCTCCTCCACGGACGCATCCTTACCAAGGACTCCATCCAAACGACGCGTGATAGCGTCCGTCATCGCCATGGCTGGTACTTCACCTCCTGTATATACAGCTTCCCCGACAGCAAATGTCTTAACAGGCGCGTGCGCACGAAGCATCTTCTTTGCGCGCTCATCTATACCTTCATACCTACCGCACACAAAAACAATGTCAGAATACTTAGCGAGAGCATCGGCATCCTTGTTTGTAAATTGCTTTCCACTTGGCGAAAACCACACCACTACTGGATTCTTCTTACGAGCTAGAGCCTTCTTTGCTGACTTGACCACGGGAAGTGCCTGCATCACCATTCCTGGACCACCCCCATACGGACGTTCATCTACCTTACCCCAACGATTATCTACAAAATCCCGTGGACTGTAGTACGCAAAAGACACCTTACCCCCCTTCTCCGCACGCCCTAAAATAGACGCATTTAGATACGGCGCACATGCTTCCTCAAACAAAGTAATGTAATGAAATCGCAACATAGTATTCCAACGTGTACCCGAAAAGCTCGGAGAGCGCGCATCTTAGGACAGTTCGTCCACGATCTGATCCACAGTCTTAAGGTCTTCCGCGTCCACTTCACGCTTACTGCCGAGTGGCTCGTTGATTTTCAAGTTTACACGCGCATTGTGCTTCATCCCAACAGCGTGCAAAAGAGGCCTTAGCGCAAGTTGTGCCATCTTCCCCTCTTTGCCAATCACACGCCCCATATCTTGAGGATTCACAGTGAGAGTAAGCAATACACCCATATTGTCTACCGTGCGCTCAATTATCACGTCATCTGGATAATCAACAATTGAAGTAATAATGTAGTGTAGAAACTGCTCTTCTGGCTCTTTCACTTGTTGTTCCATGTCAGTATATAAAGTTTTTGGCCGAGTGGCCGATCATTATGGCGCGGTCTCCACTGGTTTCTTTTCTTCATCCGCCTGAGCCACCTCAACTGGAGCAGGAGATTCTTCTTTTTGTTCTTTCTCTACTGTTGAAGGATTCTCTGTTTCCGGAACGGCTTCTGTAGCTGATGTTTCTGGTTTTGTTTCTTCTGCTTCAACTTCTTTCGCAATAGGAGTTTTCTTAGGGAGTACATTCACCTTCTTCCCTTCCAATACTCCCTTTGTAATAAATAGATTTCTGATGGAAT
Source organism: Minisyncoccia bacterium (assembly GCA_041623915.1). Taxonomy (GTDB): domain Bacteria; phylum Patescibacteriota; class Minisyncoccia; order Phycocordibacterales; family Phycocordibacteraceae; genus C7867-001. Next base: position 9,700 of record JBFJWB010000019.1, read on the forward strand.
CAGTAGGCTGTGCACCTTGAGCTAACCAGCCCTTCACACTATCTTCATTCAAGGTCATCTCCTTGTTATGTGGATTATAAGAGCCTACGCGCTCAACTATGCGACCTGTCTTTGCAGCACGAGCTTTCTCTACAACCACAATACGAAAAGCGGCATCGTTCGTACGACCAATCCTCTGGAATCGAATCATTAACATGTGGGAGAACCATACCAGACAGCTCGTTTGCGGTCAATCACTTTTTATACTTGCTCTCAAACAGGCGGAAAAGATAACTATCCAAGAAAGATGTAAGTGCCTATATAACTCTTTTTTGCTACAGTATAAAGAATGACAAATGAAACTCAAGAAGCGCGCCAAGGCACTATCACAATTACCAAGAAGGGTGTAGGTTTTTTTAACTACGACCCACAAAGGGACGATCTCATTATTCCACATGAGGACACACTCCGTGCACTTCATGGTGACGTAGTTAAAGTAATACCTAACGGAATGTACCGCGATCCAATGCACAGAAATCCACCTCGCGCAGGCGGCAAAGTGGTTGAAATAGTCTCGCGCGCAAGGGCTACTTTTGTCGGCAAACTTATTGATGTAGAAGGTCAGACCTTCATCACTCCAGACTACAAGAAGATGTATGTGCCAGTAGAGGTGCGCGACCTTAACGGCGCTCCGATTGGCAATAAAGTAGTAGTGCGCATACAAGGTTGGGATCCTGAATCTCCGCACCCTTGGGGGATAGTTGAAGAAGATATAGGCCAAGCTGGCGTACATGAGACGGAAATGCGCGCGTTAGCGCTCGGGCAAGGATTCTCGCCCAACTTCCCTCCCGGCGTAGAAAGTGAAGCTGAAGAACTTGAAAAGAATGGACGGGCAATGATTGCCAAGGAGGCGGAGAGTGGTGGGCGAAAAGACATGCGTGAAGTACCCACTTGCACTATTGACCCTTTTGATGCAAAAGATTTTGATGATGCCCTGTCCATACGCACACTTGATAACGGTGATACAGAAGTAGGCATTCATATTGCTGATGTCTCCTTCTTTGTGCAACCGGGATCGGGCATTGATCGCGAAGCATATGAACGCGCAACAAGCGTTTACCTCGTGGACCGCACCATACCCATGCTTCCTGAGATTCTTTCCAACGACCTATGTTCACTTCGTCCAAACGAAGACCGTCTCGCAGTGTCAGCAATCTTTACTATAGACAAAAACGCAAACGTAAAAGAAAAATGGTTTGGTGAAACTGTTATACATTCCGATAAGCGTTTTACGTACGAAGAAGCGCAAGGAGTACTTAATGCTGGGGGCGGGACAATGCATAGTGAACTCTCAACATTGCTTGCTCTCTCAAAAAAAATACGTTCAAAACGTGTTGCAAAAGGTGCTGTAGAATTTGACACCCCTGAGGTTAAAGTTGAACTGGACGAAACTGGCGCACCAGTAG
>JBFJWB010000020.1:0-10870 GCA_041623915.1 Minisyncoccia bacterium
GGCAGGTATATATACTTCGTACCGCATCACAACGGCACCGAATTCAGTGGCGAAGTACTCCGATACGACACCACAGGCTCCTTCAGCTCCACAGGTTCATGGACCACCTATGACCCTGGGGCAAACGGAGTGGGCACTGACCCAGACGGCTACATTGGCGCAATTTTTGACGGCAGGTATATATATTTCGCACCGCACAACAACGGCACCGACTACAATGGTGAAGTTCTCCGATACGACACTGGCGCGCCCACTCCACAGACAGGCATCGCAGGAGTTGCACGCAACAAGGATCTATATATTGACTCCTCCGGCAAGGTTGGTATTGGTACAACGAGCCCTAACAGTATTTTGCATATAAAGACTCTTACAGGAACAAAATCTCAACTTATACTGCAAAATGAAGGAACGGCTAGTACTGATGATGAGTTAATATCTTTAGCAGGAAATGCTGTGCAATGGAATATCGGCGCGGATAAATCTGATAGTGAGAAATTTAAAATCTCAACAGATGCTAATGGTGATTTGGGTGCGAGTACTTTGCTAACAGTGACATCCTCCGGCAACGTCGGTATTGGGACAACGACGCCTGGGAATGCGCTTGATGTGATTGGGGATATTAGGGCGCGGACATCATCAGGTGTAGGGGCAGGAGTTCTTGTTCTTGGTCATAACACTGTGGATAATAGTAGTAGTAGGATAACTTTTGCGGGTACAAATACACAGAAAAATTGGGAGATATCGCAAAATGATGTAATTGCCGGTGATTTTACCTTCACACCATCTACATCTACGGGAGGATTAACTTTTACCACGCCAACTCTTTCACTCACTCCTGGAAATGTCGGTATTGGTGACACATCTCCGGACTACGCATTAGATGTATACGGTACTATCTGCCAAGATACAGACTCAAATGATACCTGTGACGGTACGGTTACTTCCGATTCGCGCTTAAAAACCAACGTCTCCAGTATCTCTGGCACAGAAGCTATTGAAAAACTTGGACATTTGCGTGGCGTACAGTTTGACTGGGACGAGACAAATCAAGTAACCGAGTTCTTGGGTCGCGGTACGCGTCAGGTAGGAGTGATAGCTCAGGAAGTAGAAGCAGTATTTCCATCCTTAGTGTATTACGATGCTGGTGGTTACCGTATGGTGGATTATCAAAAACTTACCGGCCCATTAATTTCTGCAGTAAATGAGCTAGATGCGCGCACGCGTTTTATACAGACAGCTTCTTCTACCGCATCAAGTTCTCCAGTGTTTACCGTAGATGAAACTTCAGGGAACGTGGGCTTAGGTACGGACACTCCTGATTATACATTTGAAGTAGTTGGCGACATTGCAGGTACAAGTTTTGTAAACACTTCCACTCGTGATTCCAAAAAAGATATTGCGTATTTATCCGAAGATCAGGCTTCTTCCACGCTCGCGAAGCTCCAAAAGCTTCAGGTTGCAGAATATCGGTACAATATAGAAGACCAAACTAACCCACTGCGTATTGGATTAATTGCAGAAGATGTGCAGGAGCTTGCTCCGGAAATATTGTCGCCAAGCGGGAAGGGTGTAGACATATATAAGTTGGCGACATTCACACTTGAGGGTGTGCAGGCTCTTGCAGGCAAGGTGAATTCAAACACAAAACGCCTAGCTTCGCTTGAAGAGCGAATTAATGCGCTAGAAAGTGGAGACATTACATCTACATCCAGTACAATTTCATTCTCAACAACAACGCTTAAGAACGCACTCGCAGGACTCGGAATCTTGGTTGATAAGGGTCTAGCCCAGTTTAATTCATTGGTATTCCGCGAGTTAATTGCAAGCAAAGACGAAGACGGGACAAGCTCTGCAGGAAGTATTACATTGCTTGCAGGTAATACTGTGGCTCAAGTGAATAATAGTTTGGTCAAACCATCTACAAAAGTATTCGTGACCTTCAATAGTCCAGTGTCGGGGAGTTGGTATGTGAGTGATAAGCAGATTGGCTCATTCCGCGTAGTGTTGGCAGAGGCGCAAACAGCAGATGTTTCCCTAGACTATTTCCTTGTACAAACAGAAGGACAAATTGCTACTTCCACCCCTTCAGACGCAGTAGTGGGCACAAGTGTTACGCAGTCTTCTGGGCCAGACACCGTAGCTCCTATAATTACTTTGCTAGGGAATAATCCAGAGCATGTATCTGTAGATGGAGTGTATACAGATCCCGGTGTTTCAATAACAGATGACGTTGATCAAAATCTGCCATACACCACCTTTATTAATGGTGTGAAGCGTGAAGTGAATGAAAACACAATACTAACAACTACACCTACAACTTATATAATTACGTATCGTGCCATGGATAGCGCTGGTAATTTATCAACAGCGATAAGAAGTGTAATTGTAGGCAATCCTGACGGCACAGTGGAGCTTCCAGAGAGTGCTACCACAACATCATCTTCCGATTCAGATACAACTCCGCCAGACGTGACCATAATAGGTGAACCAGCCCTAGAAGTGTTGCTCGGTGGAAATTTTGCGGATCCTGGAGCAACAGCAACAGACGATGTGGATGGAGATATAACAAATATTATAGTAGTAACAGGAGATATAGATACAAACGCAACTGGCTTGTACACACTTACATACAGTGCAACAGACACAGCAGGGAATACAAGTACCGTTTCGCGTATTGTGACTGTGGTGGAGCATACTCAAACACCAGATACTTCAATTGAGACTGATCCAGAAACTGAACCAGTTGGTGAAGATCAATCTCCAGAGCCTGCAGTAGAGGAAAATACAACGGTAGATAATCCAGAGCCTGCAGTAGAGGAAAATACAAGCACACCATCAAATGCAACAAGTGCTATAAATACAGAAAGCACAGGCACAACAACCCCAGCATCCTAACTACAGAAAAGTAATTGGGTACCTAAGAGATATTAATTGTCTAACAATTAATTTTAAAGAGGCTCAACAAGATAATAACAGTAATACCATCCGGCATCATAAGCTCCAGCGTAGTATCCATTGCAACCGCTTGCCCCCATGTCCTCTTGTAATGCGTATATTATGTACGTGCCGGGAGGTGATGCTCCAATATTGGCGGTATAGTAAGGTAAATACATGTAAGCGTCATGCATATAAGTGCCTGAAGGAGCTTGTGTTTTTGGAATGTTTGGCATATATGGCGCTAGCGCGCTTGTGAGTGCTGGGTTGCTTCCGTATCCTCCTCGCCAGCAAGTCCCACTACTTTTCATGCATTGCCAAGCTCCAGCTGTCCCTGGGAAACGATCATTGGAGCTTGAGTCTCTAGCAAAATGCAGAGCCAGAGTTATTTGCTTGATATCTGACAGTGTGGCTGCATCTTTTGCCTTTCCGCGTGCAGTGTTAAGGCTCGCAAGTACAACAGAAGATAATAATCCTATTATTGCAATAACTACCAATAGTTCTATAAGAGTGAATCCACGAACTCTTTTGTAGTTTTTTTGAGCAACCATAGGAATTAAGGAAGTCTTCTCTGAGTTTGTTGGTTTAAGATTTCAGCAGGATCTGCAAGAGATCCACCAGAAGACGGCCAATTTACCCACACAATTAATAATACGACGATACCAAATAATATGAGCAGAACCCTCTCAACGCCTTCGGAATCCTTAGCAAGCCCAGTACTAAGTACAAGTCTTGTAAGCCACGATGGCTTGTTACTCCTCATTTGTGCAGGAGACATTTGATAGTCTTGATCGTTGAATTGAATATCTGACATAATCGTAATTTTAACAGAATTAAATTGGGAATAGCAACAGAATTTATGGAATAGCTGTTTAAGGGCAAATGTATAAATCAAAATTTTAGTATAGAAATCGTGGTGTACAATATATACATTAACTTCACTAATTTTTCTTATCTATGGCTACGCGTGTCGCAATTAATGGATTTGGTCGTATTGGACGTGCGTTTGCAAGACGTGCGTGGGGGCGTGATATTGAGATTGTCGCAGTAAATGACTTAGGTTCTCTAGAGAATCTTGCTTATCTTTTAAAATATGACACGGTATACGGTCGCGCACCATTTTCTGTAGAAGCGTCAGGAGAAAATCTATTAATTGATGGCAAGCAGGTCAAGTTTCTTTCTGAAAAGAGCCCAGATAATTTGCCATGGAGCGAACTTGATGTAGATGTGGTGGTAGAATCTACAGGATTCTTTACAGAATACAATAAGGCAAATGGACATATCTCCGCAGGTGCTAAGCGTGTAGTTATCAGCGCTCCGGGGAAGGAAGGTGACGGATCCGTAGTAGGAGCTACTATACTCATGGGCGTAAACGAGGATAAGCTCAAGACTTGTCAAGTGTCTTCAAATGGCTCTTGTACCACGAACGCGTCTTCGCCAATAATTGCAATTTTAGATGAAGCAATAGGAATTGAGAAAGCTGTACTTTCTACAACTCATGCGTATACAGCTAGTCAAGCGTTAGTGGACGGGCCTTCTAGTAAGAAAGATATGAAAGAAGGAAGAGCTGCGGCACAGAACATTGTCCCAACTTCAACCGGTGCGGCAGTTGCAGTAACAAAGGCGTACACAACCCTAGAAGGAAAGTTTGACGGAATCGCACTTCGCGTACCTGTCCCTGCAGGTTCTATTGCTGACATCACTTTTATAGCAAAAAGACACACTACTAAAGAGGAAGTTAACGAAGCACTAAAGAAAGCAGTGACTGATCCACGATGGGAGGGCGTATATAATGTGTCTGAGGAACAGCTCGTATCAAGCGATATTGTAGGAGAACCTTACGGCTCAATAGCAAACTTAGATATGACGCGTGTTGTGGACGGCACTTTAGTAAAAGTGCTTGCGTGGTATGACAACGAGATTGGTTATACCGAAGCTTTGGTACGTCACGTGCTTAAGGCAACAAAATCTTAACCATGTTCCCTATGTATTTAATGATACACGAAAATGACTATCTATATTGCAAGTGATCACGCAGGCTTTCGAATGAAAGAGGCTCTTGTCGCGCACCTACCAACGCTTGGATACCAAGTTGAAGATTTTGGAGCATATGAATTAATTAAAACAGACGATTATCCAGATTATATAACTCCGCTTGCAAAAAAGGTCGCAACAGAAAAAGGATCTTTCGGGATTATTTTAGGAGGGTCCGGACAAGGAGAGGCTATGTGCGCAAATCGCATACAAGGAGCTCATGCTGTTGTATATTACGGCCCAATGATGGTTAACGATATTCTTGAAGTAGAAGGTGGGCACTCCGAAGATGGTTTTGACATCATACGATTAGGCAGGAAACATAACAATGCAAACATCTTATCAATTGGGGCTCGCTTTGTTACGGGAGATGATGCAGTGGAGGCGGTGCGGATTTTTCTGGAGTCGCCTTTCTCTGCAGATCCACGTCACGCTCGCCGTCTGGCGAAGTTTTAAAGACGTGCATCAGCGCAGTTCAAAGTACTGCATATAGTGCTGTACTTTGCGTTACACTGTAATATATGGAAACTATTGTTCCAGCTATACTACCTGCAAATAAAAGAGAGTTAGCAGATGCATTATCTAAGGTAATGTGTGTGCCAACAATTGAATCTGTTCAGATAGATGTTGTAGATGGAGTGTTCGCAACACCAGCAAGCTGGCCTTATACAAATCACACGTTGTCTGAAATGCATGCAGAAAGCAAGAGTCTCTTGCGTGTAGCAAAAGACGTGCTCGTTGATGTAGATTTAATGGTGACGCACCCAGAGGAGGTGATAGCTGATTGGATAGACGCTGGCGCGGCTCGCCTTACTGTTCATGCAGAAAGTGTTACGAATCTATCGCAATTTTTAATAGAGTTTAAACGCACATTTGGTCATGATACAGATCTAACTTCTGGTATGTTGGCGTTAGGGCTCGCTATAAATTTGGACACCCCTCTCGTACTGATTGAGCCATATTTATCTAAAATTGACTATGTTCAATTCATGGGAATTGCGACTATTGGTAAGCAGGGGCAGCCATTTGATCCGCGCGTAATCAGACGAATAACATCGTTCCATAAGAAATATCCTGAGATTCTTATACAGGTAGATGGTGGGGTTACGCTTAAGACAGCTCCTGACTTACTGGCTGCTGGAGCTGGGAGATTGATAGTGGGGCATGCACTCACTGGTTCTTCTAATGTACATAAAGCATTTGATGAATTAAATGCTCTTAGTACTCGTTACGGTGTATATGAGTAGTAGTTTATATCATGTGTATACGTTGAGTCTGCGCATGGTATCGTTAATACAACATGGCTCTTTCAGATGAACAAAATAAAATTCTTGAGGAAAAGGCACAAGCAATACGCAAGACAATAATTGAGATGCTTGTTGAAGCAAAAAGTGGACACACTGCAGGTCCTCTTGGCCTAGCAGATATTTTTTCAGCGCTCTATTTCCACATCTTGAAGCACGACCCTAAACTTCCAGAATGGAATGATAGAGACAGACTTGTGCTTTCTAACGGGCACACTGTTCCTGTAAGGTATTCTGCAATGGCTCACGCAGGATATTTCTCATTAGAGGAATGCAAGACACTACGCAAGCTCGGCTCTCGTTTGCAAGGTCACCCTGAGCGCGCTCGTTTACTTGGTCTTGAGACAACGTCTGGACCACTAGGTGAAGGTCTCTCACAAGCAGCTGGTATGGCGTATGCATTGCGTATGGACGGAGGAAAACAGCGTGTCTATTGCGTTATGAGTGATGGAGAGCAACAAGAGGGAAATATTTGGGAAGCGGTTATGTTTGCAGGGAAATACAAACTCTCTGGACTCACCGCAATAATGGACAGAAACAACATACAGATAGATGGTATGACTGAGGATGTAATGCCTCTAGAATCTTTGAGAGAGAAATACGAAGCCTTTAACTGGCATGTTCTTGAGGTGTCAGGACACGATATACCAGCATTTATATCTGCAGTTGATCAAGCAAAAACTATTTATGAAAAGCCAACGCTTATAATCGCTCACACAATACCGGGCAAGGGCGTACCAGAAATCGAGTTTGATTATCGTTGGCACGGTAAGCCACCAACAAAAGAAGAGGGCAAACGCTTTCTAGCAGAAATACGCACCTTAAAAGGTAAAGTACCTAATGAATATGCTTAACAAAGATGTACGTTTGGTTGAGAATGTATTTTCCAACGCGTTGGAGCTTGCTCCAACGCGGGATGGCTTCGGCAATGGCGTTACTGAAGCTGGCAAGAATGACAAACGTGTAGTCGTTTTGTGTGCAGACTTAAAAGAGTCTACACGTGCAGAATGGTTTGAAAAAGAATTTCCGGATAGATATGTTGAGATGGGTGTTGCTGAACAAAATATGGCTACTGTAGCAAGCGGTATGGCGTCTGTGGGCAAGATTCCTTTTACTGCAAGTTACGCAGCTTTTAATCCAGGCCGTAACTATGAACAGATCCGTACGACAATTGCATTGAATAATGCAAATGTAAAAGTGTGTGGTATGCATGCTGGCGTATCGGTAGGACCAGATGGAGCTACACATCAAATGCTAGAAGATATCGGTTTAATGCGGATGCTGCCAAACATGCGCGTTATTGCTCCGTGTGATTCTATGGAAGCAAAGAAGGCCGTAATAGCTGCCTCTAAGGTTGATGGGCCAGTATATTTACGTTTTGGACGAGCCAAGACGCCGGTGCTCACAACTAAAGATACGCCTTTTGAGATAGGCAAGGCGAACACTTTTTGGGAAAGTGTTGATCCAGTGGTTTCTATAATCACGACGGGCTCTTTAGTGCATGAAGCGCTCTTGGCAGCGCGGGCACTTGACGCAGAAGGGATAGGTACAATTGTGCTCAATCTTCATACTATAAAACCACTTGATACGCACGCGCTACTTAGTGTCGCGCACAGAACAGGACGCGTTATTACTCTAGAAGAGCATCAAATAGCTGGTGGCATGGGAAGCGCTGTAGCAGAATTCTTGAGTGAGAAGTGTCCAGTAACAGTTACTCGCCTTGGTATGCAGGATGTTTTTGGAGAGTCAGGCGAGCCAAATGAGTTAATTCGTCACTTCGGTCTTGACCATGTTGGGGTTATGGACGCTGTGCGTGCATGTATACGTAAACGATAAAAAATATGAATCTAACTCGTAGAGTAAATAGATATATGGCGATGTTGTTTATATCCGTTTTTGCTGCAGGTGCAACTTTTATTATAATTCGTATTGCAAACGCTACTTCTTTCGAGATTGTTGAGACTAGCTCAAAATACGAGGGGTATCTTGATTAGACAGGTATTGCTTTATAATCCACAGGTCCATTTTTGAGGTTCAATTCAAGCGCCTCGCGAGTAAGTAGTCCTTCTTGCGCTCCGATCTTTTGCACAACTGACATTGAGTTCACCGGCCCCCATGCAAGTGCTTCTGAAAGTGGTTTCCCAAGTGCAAGCGCGGCGACAAAAGTGCTTGTGGTAGCATCTCCTGCTCCTGTGCGATCTAAAGGCTCTTTCGGATCAGGGAACATAGGCACTGTATACGTTTCATCACCATCAGATACATAAGCACCTTTTGGCCCATCTGTTATTAATGCGATCTTAGGACCAAGCGCACGCATGTCGCGTAGTAGGTTTGTTATCTCATCTGGACCACGTTCCAGAATCCGCTCAGCTTCTTCTTTGTTGCAGGCTACTACTTCGGTATTTTCGTATAGTTTCTTTAATCTCTCTTTACCCATTTTCATTTGGAAAGTCCCAGGTTGGAAAGCAAGTTTTGTTTCAGGATGTTTTGTGAGCCACTCTGCAATCTCATCATGAAACTCGGCTGACGTCTCTCCTGCAGAAGAAAGATATATCCATCTAGGAGGAGTGAATGTGTCAGGGAGTTTATAACTGTAGTCCTGATGTTTTATGAGTATCGTTCGCTCAGATTCATACCACAGCACATAGTGGTGGTTTGTAGGTATGTTTTCATTTACAGTAATGCAAGAAGTTGATACTCCTTCTTTTCTGAAAACCTCCAATGTCTCTTCTCCGTAGCGGTCTTTCCCTACATTTGATATAAATCCTGTTGATAGACCTAGCCTAGAAGCTGACACACAAGCGTTTGCAGCATTGCCTACACCAGCAACTAATTTCGAAAAATCAAAAGGCAACTTATCGCCCCATTTCATTGAAATGGTGCAGTTCTCATCATTAATATCACACGTAACACGTGCGTCTTTTAGTCTTATAAATTCATCTACTGTAGTATCGCCAATTGCGACGAAATCCAAAGGTTCTTCCATAGAGTCCAGCATAACATGTATAAGTGCATGCTATGCTTGAAGAATATGACTGACATTGCACACAATGCTCGCGCACTAATGGCGCCCGGGAAGGGAATTCTTGCGGCAGATGAAAGTATACACACAGCAGATAAACGCCTTTCTGAATTCGGTGTTGATTCTACTGTTGAGATGCGTAAAAAGTATCGCGAGCTATTTCTTGATGCTCCCGGTATTGAACAGTATCTTTCTGGCGTAATATTATTTGCAGAGACATTTGCGCAATCAGGAGAAGGTGGAAAGACGTTTCCAGTCTCGCTTGCAGAACGGAATGTTGCTCCGGGGATAAAGGTTGATGAAGGCACAGAACCTTTTGCAGAGAATCCAGATGAACTTATCACCAAAGGACTCTTAACATTACCAGAGCGACTTAAGGAGTTTACCGAAAGAGGTGCTGTGTTTACAAAATGGCGCGCTGTAGTGCGGATTGATGGCGAACGATTGCCTACAAGTGCTGGAATAGTTGAAAACGTGAAAAGGCTTGCAAACTATGCTCGCGTCGCGCAAGAAGCAGGGCTAGTGCCTATCTTAGAGCCGGAAGTGCTTTTAGAAGGTAGGCATTCTCGCATGCGTTCCAGAGAAGTTGTTCAGGAAACATTAGGGGCTCTTTTTTCTGTGCTTGAAGAACATTCTGTAGACCGTTCTGGCATTATATTAAAAACTTCAATGGTTTTATCTGGTAATAAGAGCGGGAAAATAGATACTCCAGAGGAGGTTGCAGATGATACTCTCTCGGCGCTTCTTTCAGCTGTTCCTAAAGATACTGCAGGTATAGTTTTTCTTTCGGGTGGGCAGACTCCAGATCAAGCTACAGAAAACCTATCAGCAATCTTGTCTTTGGCTCATGAAAAGAATGCACCTTGGCCACTTACTTTCAGTTTTGCTCGCGCATTACAACAAGAAGCTCTCTCTGTATGGAAAGGGGATCCAGAACAGGTTAGTTTAGCGCGAGAAGTTTTCTTGGAGCGCCTCAAAAAAGTCTCACTTGCTCTAGCGCACTAGACTTTGTCGAAGCAATAACCACATGATGCTAGGCTTAAAAGACCCAAATTAATCAGCTTCACTTAGGAAGTCTGTTGAGCAAGTAGCTTATTTTATGGGCATACGTTGCGTTTGAAGTAGGTTTCGCGTATATTTGAGCAAATATGATTACTTTGAATGCAACAAAAAGGGACCCGTCTATTGGACATAAGGATGGTTATCTTTCCGCTGTTGTTTATGGTCCAAAACAAGAGTCTATACCTATTGCTATTGACGAAAAGGATTTTGCCAACACGCTAAGAAAAGCAGGGGAATCCACTGTCATTGAATTGTCCGGAGTTACAAGTGTACCCCTGCAAGTATTAATTAATGATGTGGATCTTGATCCAGTGAAAAGCACACCGCGTCATGCAGATTTTCTTGCTGTTGAAAAAGGTGCAAAAGTTGAGGTAACAATACCTCTTGATTTTGTAGGTGTGTCTCCAGCGGTAAAAGTCGGAGCTAATATAGTGAAGGTACTACACGAGATAGAGATTGAAGCTGAAGCAACGCACTTACCACACAATATCTCAGTAGATATATCTTCTCTCCA
>JBFJWB010000021.1:0-10754 GCA_041623915.1 Minisyncoccia bacterium
TGTAGAGGTGGCGTGCACTTGACGCGTGACCCCAACTATAACCAGATATGCCCCAGCAACAAGAGTAATCACAATAGCAAACAACCCGAGCGCTACTATTAGCTCAATGAGCGTATATCCTCGATAAACATGTGGTCGAAATAACTTCATGGCATACAACTACTACCGTTAGGTAGTGGACTAATCAATCCTGATTGGTTTAAGATAATATAACGCTGTTTTGCCTGACGCGAACTTAGCTCTATACAGGCTTTCACTCCCTGAGCTCCTACTAGATATCCTTTGTCTGAAGTTATTGTGACGTTTGCGTTTGGGCGTACAAAAGTAACATTAACTTCTGAAATAGGTCCTGCGGCGATCCCTGCTCGCGCGTTGGCACAGGACCACTGCCCTGGTGTTGGTGAGTTAAATATACAGAAATCTGTCACGCTCACACCATTACCAAAAGCAAGTGTTTGTAAAACAGTATCTTCTGATGTGTACCTACAATTACCCGTACGAGCATTTGGTGCGGATGTGCCGTGTACTGAAGCCTTATAGCACGTGGATGATGTTGGGTGCGTATCCGCAAATGTAATGACGTTTGCAGACTTTTTTATATTCACTCCATGCCCAACTCCTGAAGGGGTCCCAGCACCAACCTGTCCGGCAATACCGTAATTCTGAACACTGCGTATAGAAAGCGCTAGATCATATGCGGTATTTGCTAGCAGAGTAGTTTGTTCAAATCCAGCACGACTTGTTGATACAATACCTGTAACAATTAATATTATCGACAACACGACTAGCATCTCTATCAAAGTAAAACCCTTATTTAAAGTGTGTTTACGAACATGCGCTACACGCCAACGATGTAGTTTACGATTACAGAGATAATGTCGAATGGATTCCACGAAGTAAATAGAGTGAGAAGGAAGCCGGCCGCAAGAAATGGAGCGAATGGCACCTCTACTCCCATTCTAGAGCCACTAGGCCGGTTCAACAACATGATTATCCCTATAATGGCTCCGAGCCAAAAAGAAAAGATAAAACCAGCTAACGCTTGTGGCCCCGCAAGAAATGCTAGTCCAAATACGAGCGGAGCATCAGCAAGTCCCATAGCACGCCCAGAAGAAACTAGATAAATGCTCCCTAGAAAAAGTGCCTCTATTCCTGCTATCAATGCTGTTAGTCCAAAAGATGCAAATGATGATGTTACGAGACTAAATCCTACACTAGATAAAATAAATACACCCAATAAAGGGTACGGAAGAATGGTGTGTCTTATGTCATACAGCACTAACCCAAGTAACGTAGTTAGTGACAACAAAAGAAGCGTTAACGCTAGACTTCCTTCTGTTTGTAAATAAGCAAACAAAAAAAGTATCCCGAGGCTAATCTCAGATGCAGTAGATACGATTGAAATACGCGCCCCGCAACAAGAAGCACTACCGCGACATATTAGAAATGAATATATTGGAACCAAGCTAAGTGCACGCAGAGTCTCTCCACAAGCATCACATCTTGATCTTCCATACAATACAGACTGCCCTGTATACATACGACTCACAAGAGCTCCTATAAAACTTGCTATTATTGCTCCTAGACAAAAGAATAATACTGCTGATAAGTACATTGCAGACATAATAACAACAAAAGCCCCATACGGGGCTTTTGTTGTTATTGATTTTTGAAAACTATGAAGGGCAGACTGTATTAGTTCCAAGAGCTGTTGCTGTTGTAGTAGCGAAGCCAGTACTATCTACACAGTAGTTTGAACCTGTCTGTGATACCAGCTCTGCAGAAATTGCATATGCTGTGCCGCTAGCTGCTGTATTGCAGTATACATTGTTAGTTGAACCATTTGCCCCATCCGCTGCACTTACCTGAGCTTTGATTGTATTGTCATTACTAAACATGGTATTTGCAGATGTACATCCGGCGGTGCCAGTTGTTGCGCTTGCGGTAGTTCCGTAATCTCCATTATTGTCGTAGTAGATACTTGCCTGTGTGCGTATGCCATCCAAATCTGATTTCACTGCAGCATCACTTCCTTTATCACGTGCAGTATTTAAGGAGGCAAGAACTACGGCCGAGAGGATGCCAATTATGGCGATGACTACTAGTAGCTCTATTAATGTGAATCCTTGTTTTCTGATTTTATACATAAAAATTAATTAGCGATTAAGAGTTAGTTACAGACATAATCAGAACTGCTAGATAGTGCCGTGGTACCGCTACCGCTTAGGCCAGTGTAGGCCGTTGAACCTGTTCCCTGATTACTTTTTGCTTGCCCTGTACTATCTATACACCAATAACCACCTCCTAATAATGGAGTTGCTATGGCCCATGCGGACGTGTCCACATTACAATACATGGCAACGTTACCATTGTTTGATTTTGCTGAAGTTAATGCTCGGGAAATAGTTGTATCTCCGCCTAGCATGCTAGTTGCTGACTGTGTAGTACCACAATCTACGCCACTTACTGTTGTTGTTGTGTACTTGTTACTATTATCATCGTAATACAATTCTGCCTGCACTCGTACTGTAGATAAATTTGATTTCACAGACGCATCACTTCCTTTTGTTCGTGCAGTATTGAGTGAAGCTAATACAACAGAAGAGAGTATGCCTATTATGGCAATGACTACTAGCAACTCTATGAGGGTAAAACCTCGATTTCTATCATGCATCATAATATTCTATAGGCAATTAATATCTATATTGTAGGCTTATTCTACGTGGATTGCTAACGCAACTGTGGATAACGCCTATATCGCACCAGCTAGATTGTAGATCGGCAACAGAACAGCCGCCAAAAGAGTACCTACTCCGAGTCCGAGTAATACGATCATAGCTGGTTCAATTAATCCAACTAGAGTGTCTACTGCTGTAGACACTTCTCTGTTATAAAAATGGGAGAGTGTGGTGAGAATCTTGCCTAATTCGCCAGTTTCTTCACCAACACGCACCATGGCAACCATAATACCTGGAATCTCTGAGTGCTTGCCTAACGCTGCAGATATGGCACTACCGCCTTTTACGTCATTACGGACATCATCTAAAACAGATTTATAGACAGCATTTCCAACCACTGATGACGTTATCTCTAGAGCTTCTATGGCACTTACACCAGAAAGGAGCATTGTAGCGAAATTATCAGCTATACGAGAAAGATATAATTTCTGATACAAATCTCCTATATAGGGAACTGACAATTTAAAACCATCTAACAACAAACTTCCTCTCTCACTTCTAGAAAGATACCAGATGTAATACCCGAGACCAGCTAGAGCGAAAAGTAAAAATATCCCATAATGCACCAAGAAATTTGATAGACCTATAACGACTGCCGTGTAAACTGGCACCTCTTGTCCTGAGTCTACAAGAATTGCGGATATTTTAGGGATTACTAATGTAAGCATTAGTGCCATAACTGCAAAGAAAACCCCCACAACAAATACTGGATATATAAGAGCGTTTTCAGCTTTTGACACAACGTCATACGAGCGGTCAAGATAATCGGCCAGATACCCGAACGTGTCTGACAACTTGCCAGACTCTTCACCTGCACGGACCATGTTCACATAAAATACAGAAAAAGCTTTCGGATGTTTTGACAACGCCTTACTTATTGGGCTACCTCCTTGCAAGTCGTCTGCAACTGAAGTGAGTATCTCAGCGAGAGACTCACTTTCTGTTTCAGCTGCAAGAAGGCGAAATACGCGCAATGCTGATACTTGCGCCTCAAATAAAGTAGCGATTTGGCGCGACAGAATAACAACATCTTTGTTAGAAATGCGTTTGGAAAACGTTATGTTATATGATAAACCTTTCTTTGCCTTTACTGGACCAATAGCTGAGATAATTAGCCCGCGACGCTGGAGAGATGAGACCGCCACCTCTTGAGAGAGCGCCTCTATAGTGCCGTCACGCTCATGATTGTCTTTGTCTATAGCATGATATGAAAATAACATATATGTCTATAAGTAACGTTCAAAAGTCTTTGCATCCATAGCATGTTCATAAGCATGCTCAACAGTAACTTCACCTCGACGCACAAGATCAGCTAGAGAACGGTCCATGTCAATCATTCCTTCTTGAGAAGATGTTTGTATTACGGAAGATACTTCGTGAGTTTGTCCTTCGCGAATTAGGTTAGCCACAGCAGTATTATTGATTAACAATTCATACGCTGGTACAAGTCCGCCAGAAATACGTGGGATCAAACGCTGAGAAAATATACCTATGAGAGAGCTGGCAAGCTGTATGCGCACTTGGTCTTGCTGATTACCCGGAAACATGTCAATTATACGGTCAATTGTTTGCGCTGCATTATTTGTATGCAGTGTAGAAAGCACTAAATGCCCAGTTTCTGCGGCTGTTACAGCAGAAGATATTGTCTCATAGTCACGCATCTCTCCTACCATAATCACATCAACATCTTCACGAAACGCTGACTGAAGCGCGGCCTGAAAATCAGGAGTATCCAGATGCACTTCGCGTTGATGTATAAGTGACTTTTTGGGTGCAAACAAATACTCAATAGGATCTTCAATTGTAACTATATGTTCTGCGCGAGTTTCATTAATACGATCAATCATAGCTGCAAGCGTTGTAGACTTACCTTGACCTACAGGACCAACGCAGAGAAAGAAACCTTGTTCTCTTTGAGCAAATACTTCAAGCACAGACGGGAGATTTAAGTCACTAAACGTACGTATTTCATCAGAAATAAGGCGTAATGCAAGTGCAATTTCACCTTGCACGCGATATCCATTCACACGAAAGCGAATATGTTCTCCATGTGCATATGAAAGATCAATGGTTTGCTTGTCTAAAAATTCTTGCCATCTATTTTCTGGAACTATGCTGTGCAACATTGCTTCAGTTTCTTTTCCTGTAAGAACTTTATGTCCATCGACAGGCAGAAGTCGGCTATCAACACGAATAATTGGTGGGTGCTTAGCAGACACATGCAAATCTGAGCCTCCTTGTTTTATAACAAGATCTAAAAGATCGGCTAAGTGTGGCTCTATCATATTGCAGACTCTTTATCCGAGACGTTGCTTTCTATTATCTTTATAGTTTCCGAGAGCACTTCTGATGGTATTGCTGACGCTTTCACGATATATCCATCTACTTTCAATGACTTAGCTTTTTCTATGTCTGACTCTTGTCCTTGATTTGATAGGATTATAATCTTTGAACCCTTTGCAAGACCTTCTTTACGTAATATGTCGAGTGTTTCAAATCCGTCAATCCCCGGCATGATTATGTCTATAAGAATGGCGTCTGGCATTTCTTTTTCCTGCCGGAGTTTTGTAAGTATGTCCTCTCCTTGGGAGAACGTTTCTACACTGTGCCCAGCGT
Source organism: Minisyncoccia bacterium (assembly GCA_041623915.1). Lineage (GTDB taxonomy): Bacteria > Patescibacteriota > Minisyncoccia > Phycocordibacterales > Phycocordibacteraceae > C7867-001. The sequence continues at coordinate 5,355 of JBFJWB010000021.1, forward strand.
TTTTAAACTTCGCAGAATACAAATCAAGAAGAAACCGGTCATCATCTACAAGGAAAATTCGATATGTCATATATGCTTGTATACTACACCATGACAGCCTTATTCACTTAAGCCTTCGGGGAAAAGTCCTCCTCCGAATATGTTTACCTCTTCAAATGGTATTTCGCCCTTAAGTGCTCTTATGATGGCGTCCTCATGCATGGTAAACATTCCTTCGTTGCGAGCTGCGGCAAACACCTTTTCTTCAACAGGATCTGTAAGTATGACTTTCTCAACTGAATCATTCATAGCCAATATTTCAAATACTCCAGTACGGCCACGCGTACCATTTGGGCACTCTTCAGTAGGTGTGGCTCTGTAGAAATTATCAAATGGCGACAAAGCTGAATGATATTTCTCTGGGAGATCTGCAAATTGTTTCTCAAGTAAAATCTTAAAACTTTCTTTCACTGGCACAGCTTTGCCAGCCCCCGGACAAAGCTTGCGCACCAATCGCTGTCCAATTACACCCACAAGAGTTGGTGCGATTAAGAATGGATCTACACCCATATCAATAAGTCGTGGTATCGCGCCTGCTGATGTGTTTGTATGAATAGTAGAAAATACCAAGTGTCCTGTTAGGGCGGCCTGAATTGCAAGGGCGGCAGTTTCCTTGTCTCTGATCTCTCCTACCATTATCACGTCCGGATCCTGACGCAAAATACTACGCAAACCAGATGCAAATGTATAATCAATCTCTGGACGAACTTGACTCTGGGACACGCCAGGAATCTGATATTCAACCGGATCTTCAAGAGAAACTACGTTTTGAGTTTCTCTATCAAGCTCAGAAAGCATTGCAAAAAGTGTTGTTGATTTACCAGAACCAGTTGGCCCTGCAATAAGCACAATACCGTAAGGTGCTTTCAAAAAGTCTCTTACTTGTTTGGTATGCTCTTTCGTGAGCCCTACTGACCCAAGAGTAAGTGTTGCTTGTGATTGATCTAAAATACGCATTACCACCTTCTCTCCATGCTCTGTTGGAAATGTAGAGACACGAAAATCTATTCTTCGTTTCTCAACTGTAGCTGAAAAACGACCATCTTGAGGCTTTCTTCGTTCATCTAGACGTAATTGAGAAAGTATCTTAATACGAGCAACCACAGCATTGTGCACTTTCGCGGGAAGCTCTAAAGAAGTGTGTAAATCACCATCCATACGAAAACGCACACGAGTCTTGGCAGGAGAAGGCTCAACATGAATGTCTGAAGCTTTTCCTTCAATAGCGTATCGCAATACAGTAGATACAATCTTGGTAACTGGAGCATCTTCTTTCAACGTTGTCGGGGCTTGCTCTAGGTCTAATTTTTGATTAGCCTCAGTTACTCCATCCTCAGGTAACGAACTTGTATTTTGTTTTTTATCACTAGGCGAGGACTGTTCAAACTCTGACAAAGCTTTGCCAACTTCACCAAAAAGATTTTGGTAGGCATCAATAACACGATTAAAATCCTCTTTTGTGATTAATAAGAGTTTGTATGGCATTCCTATCTTCCCACTGATAAATTGCAAAGCGTCCATCGCTTCTATGTTGTCTGGCTCAACCGTACCAACCTCAAGCGCACCGTCAACAACAGCAAGAGGAACTAGTCCGTAATGTCTGGCAGACTCAAGTGGTATGTAAGTAAGCACATCATGCTCAACAGGAGGATCGCCCAAAATACGCGCAGGAACACCATACGCCTCACCAGCTATGGCGAGCGCATCTTTCAAATCAACACCTTGTGCGGCAAGCACTTCCTTAAGTCGTGTTCCTTTCTCAATTTCTGAATCTATATGCGCACGACTTTCTGCGCTAACTAGCCCTTTTTCAACAAGTATGTCAATAAAATTCATGTAAATGAAATATGAGTACGCCTTACGCTTATTTAGTATACCTGAACAATGCTTCGCACGTGCATTATCGTGTGTGTAGTATTTAAAGACTACACAAGTCAAGAAATGCTACTGGGCTTCTGTTGAAGATTTTGCAGTTGGCACAAACGGATCTTCACGACCCATAGCCTCCGCCGTTACGGTTGCGCTTATATCAATAAGAGAAAGAAAACGCTCATCTGTCAGAATACTTGTATTGAATCTAATTGGCTTTAATTCATTTCCAAGTTGTAGAAAACGCGATTCAGCCGGAGACATCGCATTTACAGCATACAAAGGAATATCAGTACCGTCAGTTGAGCTTGCAAACAAATACCAATACGCCCCACCAAGTACAACAAGTACTGCAATACCTAGACCAATGTTTTTAGATGAGAGTTTCATATTTAACGTAGCCAGTACAGGCGCGCGTTTAATTGATAAGTATAGACGCCCGTTTCCGAACCAGAAATTCCAAGCTGGGTAACGTCCAGCAGACGCTGGCTGGACTCTATACCTCTCAAGAATGTTTTAAGTGATTCATATGTTCCAGATGCAGACAGCGTTAGCCCAACGGAACCCACAGGACCTATTGTATCAATTCCATCATTTGGATTCTGTGACTCATCGTCTTGTTTTGAAACATTAATTGCGCTTATAGAAATCCCTGACCGGACTGCTAGAGCTTCTAAATCAAGTATCGCTCGCACATTATTTACTGAGTCTGGGAGGAGTATGTTGAGTCTGCTTCTGCTATTTTGATTAATTTGTGCTTCTTCTGAAGCGAGTTGACTTGCATGTTGTCGGAAGTCATTAGCTGCAGATAAGGCATTGTTGTTTGATTCAATAGCGCTACGCTTTTCGGCAATATCTCCAGTGTAAATAGGATTGACGTAACCAAAAAAAGTTACGATAGAGAGTACTAGAGCCAATAGCGGTAGGATACGACTGTTCATAGTGTTGTATTGTTTGTGACTGACTCTGAAACTGCTGAATATGTTGTTAGTATGGAATCAATTGTTGCGGTGAGCGAGAAGGAAATACTGCCTGTATTACCCACAGAAATTGACGAGAAAATTGCATCGCGTATATGCCCCTCTTGCGCAAACGCATCTGACGTAGCAGCCAGAGCGTTAAATGTAGCTGCCATTCCTGAGCCACTTAGAGTAGTGTTCCCGTCCTCGTCAACAGTCAATTCCAATTCAGAAAAATATACTGTCTTTGGCAAGATGGTCTCAAGAGTGTCCAAAAATCCAGTTAGAGCTATATGGTTATCAAGCAATCCCTGTCCTGAATTAAGCCTGTCACGCAAACGCACAAAATGCGCCACTGTGTCTTGATCTAACTCCAGTGTTGCTTGCGCTAATTCAGCATCTTTAGCTTCAAGCTGTGAAGCAAGAAACTGTCCGTATGCAAATACTCCAATCGCAGAAAGAAGCGCTACACCAAATATAAAATAAGATATGACTGCAAAAGCGCCACTTAAGTCAGCGCCGGACTTTTTCCGACCAGACCTACCAGGGTGAGGCACAAACGATGTGGGGATATTTGGTGGGAGTGCCATGCTTATACAAATAGTACAGGAGGTTTGTAGTGAACGTTAGACACTAACTGTGTACAACTTATAATTCTTCTAACTTTCGTAGCGCTACACCAATAGCAACAGTGAACTCTGGGCCGATCTCTTTCAATACTGGACGCATAAATGCTGGCGCTTCAGTTTTTGTAAATGGATCTGCCACACGAACTTCAATAGACAGAGTCTTCTGGGCGTATGCACCAAGCTCATGAGTTACACCACCACCGCCGGCAAGGATTATTTCAGTGATTGAGTGCTGATGTGAGGTTTCATATTGAGTTATTACTCTACGTGCTTCAGAAAAGATACGCTCAAACACAAGTTCAAGAGAGGATCTGGTGTCATTAGAATCGCCCAACCCAGACTCTTTCTTAAGGGCCTCCGCGCGCTCAATAGACAAATTACCAGCTGCGGCAATGGCGCGAGTAATATCCTGACTGCCTGTAATGATTGAGTGCGAAAACTGCACTACGCTACGTTCTACTATATACACTTTAGTTGTAGTAGCTCCTATATCTAGAACCATAACTGGTTTAATAGGATCAATTCCTATTGCACGTATTGTACTGAATATCTCAATCTCATAGAAACTCGCCTGAAGTCCGGCCCCTCTTACTGCACCTTCTAGTCGAGTAAGCTCGTCATTGTGTACAGCGACAAGAAGTACATCTGCTGTACTCTTTGCATTTTTAGGGTTCTCTTTATTTGATTCTTTAGTCTCCCCTCTTTCTGGAACAATAAACCAGTCAAGCTGAACTTCAGAAACTGGCACAGGAATATATTTCCTAGCTTCTAATTCAATCACTGTTTTTTGCTCTTCAGGATCTTCACGCTTAGGTAGCGTGACTAGTGTCAATAATGAACGCGCGAATGGAATTGAAACACCCGCTGACGTTGTTGTTACTTTTGCTTCACGTAACAAGTCACGCAAAGTCTCAGCAATTTGTTCAGCAGATAAGTTTGTTGCCTGCCCTACTTCAGCACCGCCATACGGACCCAATGCGAGCTCACCATAAGTCTCAAGTATGGCTTTCCCTTTTTCTTTTCTAAGTTGCACCACCTTAAGAGAAGATGAACCGATATCTACGCCAATAACGCTGGTTTCTTTTTTCTTAAAAAACTTGTCCAGAAATGTCATGGTACTTAGTATACCGACCGTACCCGTCTATGGCGAGAAGGATATACACTAAGATATATGTTCTCTAGATTTCTAGATATTTTATTCCCCCCAAGAGAAAACGAGTATGCAGTGCGCGCACTTTCTTCAGACATTGTTCTTTCTTTAATGGAGCCTGTGCTTGTGTCAAAAACAAGACCAGCAACCACTGCATTGCTTCCTTTCCATCACCCACAAATACGCGCCCTAATACATGAAGCAAAATACAGAGAAAATAAACGGGCGCGGGCTCTTCTTGCAGAAGTGCTACGCGAATATCTCAACGATCCAGATATTGATGCAGGATATACTGATGTACGTCTTATACCAATACCTCTTGGTATAGAGCGCCTGCAAGAGCGTGGGTATAATCAGGCAACAGAAATAGCAATTGAAGCTCTAAAAGGTACGGACGTCATCACACTGAATAATCTGTTAGTTCGTACAAGAGAAACGCCTTCGCAGGTATCCTTACAAAAGAACGCACGTATTGAAAACATGCTCGGAGCATTCTCTACCAACCAAGAAATATCATCTGCGCCTCTTTATATACTTCTTGATGATGTAACAACAACAGGTTCTACAATGCAGGCTGGGATTGACGGACTTATGTTGGGTGGAGCAAAACACATTCTGCCTATCGCGCTCGCGCATTAAATTTGATATTGTGCACATTACTGGAGAGGTGGCTGAGTGGTCGAAAGCGCATCACTGCTAATGATGTAAGGGTGTAATAGCCCTTCGAGGGTTCGAATCCCTCCCTCTCCGCCAA
>JBFJWB010000022.1:0-10750 GCA_041623915.1 Minisyncoccia bacterium
CGGCGTCTGGTTCATTATCATATACCAATGTTATGTATAGTCTATCGGCACGATTCATTGCTAGCGCATAAATCTCTGCTCCGCCAATGATAAAAACCTCTTCATTGCCGTGGGATTGCATGGCAATGTCTAAGGCGTCATCTATACTGTGCACCACCTCAGCGCCGGGCGCATCGTATTCCCCTCGAGAGATCACAATGTTGACTCTTCCGGATAAGGGCTTGGGCTCATCAGTTTGGCTGAATTTCGCAAACGATTCCCACGTTTTCCGTCCCATGACCACTGGATGCCCCATTGTTAATGTCTTGAATCGCTTCATGTCTGTAGGCAGGTGCCACAGCAGGTCGTTTCCTCGGCCAATCTCTCGGTTTACCCCATGAGCCGCTATTAGACTTATTCGCATTGAAATATCTCCTTTTGTCCAGAGTGAGTGTATCGCGGACGGTGTTTTTTGCAAACAGGTCAATTTGCGCCTTATAAGCAGAGCGTGTAGTCTCTCCTCAGACCATTCTTTGAAAAGTGAGGTAATAACCATGACACGAACAGGCGTCTTGCCTATGCAAATGCTCCAAGAGCTTGTGACTTCTGATCACATTACGGGCATTGATGAAAAATACATTAATCCCGCATCAATTGATCTACCACTCTCGGATGAGGCTTACCGTCTCGAAAGCATCTTCCTCCCACTTCCGGGAGAGAAGATTCGGAAAATACTGCCATTTGTGGGAGCAGTGTACCACGACTTGGCGCGTCCACTTGAAGTGGGTGTGCCATATTTGATTCGCATCGCTGGGACGTGGAATCTGCCTAATGTCGTATATGGGTATGTGAATCCGAAATCATCCACCGGTCGAAGCGCGTTCTTTTGTCGCGTTGTTGCGGACATGGTGGACATGTATGAGGCTCTTGTTGAACCTGGTTGGTCCGGAGAGATGTTTGTTCTCGTTCGAGCGGATTACTTTCCGGTGCAACTGGAGCCAGGCATTCCGCTCAGTCAAGTCCGACTATTTGACGGCAAGGCGTTTCTGGATGGATTACACACAGAGCTGGCTATCAAACAACATGGATTGTTGTTTGATCATGAAGGCAAAAAATTGTGTGTCCATGACGTGCGTCGACATGCAGAAGCATTCTTTTTAACGCTCGAAGTGAGCGAAAACATGGGCTGGGAATGCATTGAATCGAAGAAGATTGCTGATTTGCGACGAAACGACAATCCGGCCGATGCTTTCTTCAAGAAGGTGGGTATATCAAACGGAGCTTACGTTCTTAGAAAAGGGCGTTTCTACATTCTCACCACAAAGGAGCGCGTACTCGTCTCGCCGAAGCTTTCAGCGGAATTGCGGGCGATTGAGCCAAGATTTGGAGAATTTCGTTCGCACGCAGCTGGGTACATTGATCCCGGTTGGGGTTGGGGGAATAATGGCGAAGCTTGTGGCCGACCTATTACTCTTGAAGTGATTCCACATGAGGATATGTTGGTGCGTGATGGGCAGATGGTGGCGAGGCTTCGTTATGAGCACATGAAAGAGGCACCGGACATTTCTTATGATCAGGCGGACTCTAACTACACGAAGCAACAAGGTCCAATGCTCGCTAAGTACTTTGGGGGATAGAGTATAGCTTTTTAGCCCGCGATATATCGCGGGCTTTCTTTTTCATACATAGGGTGATACGGTTGTTTTGGATTTACCACAGAATTTTTCAGGAGAAAAGTCATGCAACAGTACCTTGATTTACAGCGTAAAATTCTTGAATCTGGAGTCTTCAAGGGCGATCGCACAGGCACAGGTACCAAGAGTATTTTTGGGCACCAAATGCACTTTGATCTACTTGAGGGCTTTCCATTACTGACGACGAAACATTTGTTCTTACGATCTATCATTCATGAGCTCCTTTGGTTTCTTATGGGTAATACCAATATTGCATATCTTAAGGAACACAACGTTTCTATCTGGGACAATTGGGCGGACGAGGATGGTGAGCTTGGTCCGATTTACGGCAAACAGTGGCGTAATTGGCCAACGCCAGATGGTCAACACATTGATCAAATACAGAGTGCTCTGGATCAACTTCGTGCAGATCCGGACTCGCGTCGTATAATTGTATGTTCTTGGAACGTTGCAGACATCGCCAAGATGGCTTTACCGCCTTGTCATTTGCTGTTTCAGTTCTACTCGTGCGAAGCGTCTGCAGTTGATCGTATTCGGTGGGCACGACAAGTTGATGTGCCTGGCGTAGGGGCGCACGTGCTTAAGCTCGATCTGATACATGGCTCAAATGAAGATCTGCATGCACATGCCGATGCGTGTGGAGTACCTAAGCGGGAGCTTCACTGCCAGTCGTATCAGCGGTCCTGCGATGTGTTTCTTGGCTTGCCATTCAATATTGCGAGCTACGCTTTGCTTACAATGATGGTTGCACAGGTGACAGGGCACATCCCCAGAGCATTTGTGTGGTCGGGCGGTGATACGCACTTGTACACCAACCACCTCGAGCAGGCGCGATTGCAGATTACCAGAGAACCTCGGTCTTTACCGACCATGCGACTCAACTCTAATGTGGATAATCTGTTCTCGTTTACGTACGAGGATTTTGCACTGGAAGGATATGATCCGCATCCGCATATCAAGGGTGAGGTCGCGGTGTGAGTGAAGAAGATCAGTGCATTTGTACGCGCGAATGTGACTGCGAGTGTCCAGAACCGGAAACGGGGACTGGGCTCGGTAGTCTAGAGTATCCAGTGCACAATGAGAATCCGATGCCGCACCCGGATTGTTCTGCCGAACAGCATTACGCTGCAGTAGTCCGCAGATAACTGAAAACCGCGATAGCTAGCTATCGCGGTTTTATTCTTGCCTCAATACTGTGTAGGATGGCTGAGGATACACAATGGAGTACATATAATGAATCCAAAATACATCAGTGGGACATTCTCGCGCTGAAGCGCGTGGAGATGAATTATTTTGATTCGGAGACCTATGCGTTCCATGAGCGCGTGCACACATTGTACATGGAGCACTACCGTTCACATGGGAGTGGGGGAGTTTGCATTGATGCGAACCGCTCCAAAATGGAGGTGTTTGAGGATATTGTTTCTTCTCTGGATCTCTAAAAATGAGCACTGGCCGCGACAGAATAATTGTCGCGGTTTTTATATTGCCAGTGCCCGTTCAGTGTATTTTCTGCTATGCTCGCGAGTATGGAGCACATCATACGAGAAGCAGTAGCAAAGGCGCTTAGCGAAGCAGGAGTTCCGGAGGTCATGTTTGTTGTGGAAAGACCTGCTGACATTGCGCATGGCGACTACGCTACAAACGTGGCACTAGTTGCAGGAAAGACGCTTGGCAAGAATTCGCGTAATCTTGCCGAAGAATTAGCTACATCCATAAAGGACACGCTAGGCACAAAAGCCTCTAAGGTTGAAACCGCTGGTCCGGGATTTATAAACATCACCATCTCACCGGAGGAAGTAGTGAACGTGCTAACTGAAGCGGTTGCGCAAGGCGCCGAATGGGGGATGGGGCATGCACAAGATGGGAAGCGTATATGTGTGGAGTACAGCAACCCCAATCCTTTTAAAGAGGTGCACATTGGTCATCTGATGAGTAATGTGGTTGGGGAAGCCGTATCGCGCCTCATTGGAGCATCAGGCGCGGAAGTGATCCGCGACACCTTTGGTGGGGACGTGGGTCCGCACGTGGCCAAGGCGCTCTGGCAATTGCAAAAAGATGGAATTACTACCATTGAAAGTGCAAAACAAATTGGCGAGGCATATGCTCGGGGTGCTATAGAATATGAGGAAGACGAAACAGCAAAGAAAGAAATAGACTCCCTCAACACAGAGATATATAGAATTGTCGCGAATCAGAGTAAGAACCCGAAGCTCTATTCGCTTTGGAAAGAAGGAAGGGAAGTTTCAATGAAAGAGTTTCGTCGACTCTTCGCGCTCTTGGGCACCAAGCTTGACTACGAGTTTTTTGATAGTGACACTACCACCCCTGGCATGCGTTTGATTGAAGATGGTCTTGAGAAAGGTGTTTTTGAAAAAAGCGAAGGAGCCATCATTTATTGCGGTGAAGACGAAGGTCTTAATACGCTCGTTTTTGTTACTAGTAGAGGGACACCAACATATGAAACAAAAGATCTAGGTCTCGCCTTTTTAAAGGAAGAGCGTATTGGTGCGGACGAAAATGTAATCATCACAGCAGTTGAACAGGTGGGGCATTTTCAGGTAGTGTTTGCCGCACTCATGAAAATAGCGCCTGTACTTGCCCAAAAAACAACACACCTTGCACACGGACTTTTGCGCCTTTCGTCCGGAAAAATGTCTTCCAGAAAAGGGAATATCATCACCGCCCGCGCGTTGATTGAGGACATGATGGCTCGTGTGGCTGAGAAAAATCCAGACCCGATTGTTGCCGAACAGGTGGCAATAGGTGCAATTAAATATATGATCCTTCGTCAGTCACTAGGGCAAGACATCGTCTTTGATCCAGAAAAATCACTTTCTCTTACGGGCGACTCTGGGCCGTACGTGCAATATGCACTTGTGCGTGCAAAAAAGATTCTTGCCTATGCACAAGAGGGAACTGGTGGTACCGACATTCCGCCCGGACCCTACGATGTAGAGCGACTCATACTTCACTTCCCGCACGTAGTTGCACGAGCAGCACAAGAACGCTCTCCAAACCTTTTAACCACGTACCTTACAGAGCTCGCAAGCACTTGGAATGCTTTCTATGCGAATGATCAGACTCTCGGAAGTGCCGAAGAGGCATACAAACAACGAACCGCTCTAGCCTTTGCTACTACGATGCAAAATGGCCTCACTCTGCTTGGCATACCAACACCAGAAAAAATGTAATTGAATGCGTGCGCGCCATACGCTATAGTTGTTCATGGGTGTGTCCATGTCATCTTATATATAGGAGAAGTGATGACTTCAAAAAGAAAACCAAACGGCCAATCCACAATTGTCTTGGTAGAATCGGCCCTGCGGAGGACAGGTATGGAGTACTCGGAATTTATAAGCAAAGCCATGCCACTTTTGGGGAAAGACAACGTACGACTTAAGGAACACGTGGCTAACTTTGAAGCTGTACATTCTGGTCTAGAGCCATCGGGTTCGTATCGGTTTCCGGAAGCAGTCATTCAAGCTGCAGAAGCAGTCATAAATGAGACGAAGAGATCACGTTCTAGTGGGCGTACCCACGGACGAAATCAATCACGTTTCATACGTCCATTTTTTGCAATGAACATATAAGAACAAGAAAGAAATACCTCAACGGCCAAAGCATTGCTCTGGCCGTTTCCTTTTTTCCTACAAGACGATAGGATAGTCAGATATGCATGAGGAATTGTCTGGAGAAAAGAAAAGCACAACTGCTTCTGCTGAAGAGGAGGTGCTTGCTTTTTGGAAGGAACACAACATTTTTGAGAAAACAATCAGCAAGAAAGCCCCAAAAGGTGACTTCGTCTTTTATGAAGGTCCTCCAACAGCAAACGGGAAGCCAGGCATTCATCATTTAGAAGCACGAGCTTTTAAAGACGCAATTCCGCGCTATAAAACTATGCGCGGGTATAGAGTTGAAAGAAGGGCCGGCTGGGATACTCACGGACTGCCTGTAGAACTTCAGGTAGAAAAGGAGTTAGGGTTTACTGGCAAGAAAGATATTGAAGATTACGGCATTGCTGAATTTAACAAAAAATGCAGGGAGAGTGTTGTTGCATATATTGACCAATGGGCAAAATTCACAAAACGTATCGGTTATTGGGTAGATGAGACAAAGGCGTACTTCACATTCAACGCATCTTACATGGAGGTGTTGTGGAATATCTTTGCAAAGACAGAAAAAGCGGGCCGTCTGTATAAAGATTATAAGATTGTCCCGTGGTGTTCCCGATGTGGTACAGCTTTGTCTGCACATGAACTTGCTCAAGGTTATGATCAAGTAAAGGACATTACGATAACCGCAAAATTTGAGCTCTTAGACCAGCCCGGAACATTCCTTCTAGCTTGGACAACTACACCATGGACTCTACCTAGTAATATTGCTCTCGCTATAGGCAAGGACATTGAATACGGCATGTATGAGAAAGATGGAGAGCGTGTCATTGTCGCAGACTCTAGGGCAAAGCATGTTCTTAGTGAAGAATGGAGGCGTACCAAAGACGTGCAGACGAAAGAACTTATTGGCAAGAAGTATCAACCACTATATCCATTTGCGCGAGCTCTTGCAGATAAAGAAGAACAAGAAAAGTTTGGGAAAGCTTATGAAATATACCAAGCAGATTTTGTAACAACAGAAGAGGGCACTGGCGTTGTGCACACAGCCGTTATGTATGGTCAGGAAGACTTTGATTTAGGTACCAGTTTGGGGCTACCGAAAGTCCACCTAGTTTCACCAGAAGGAATATTTGTAGCAGGAACTGATTTCCTAGAGTCGCGTAAGGTGACTGATGAGGATCTGACTATAGACATCATTAAAGATCTTGCACATAGGGGAGCACTCTTCTCAAAAGAAAAATATGAACACACATACCCATTTTGTTGGCGTTGCAAGACGCGCATAATCTACTACGCTCGCGATTCTTGGTATATTCGTATGACTGACTTGCGAGGCACGCTTGTTGCAGAAAATAAAAAAGTGCACTGGGAACCTGCATATATTCGCGATGGGCGAATGGGCGAATGGTTGAAGGGAGCAAAAGATTGGGCAATATCACGTGAGCGTTACTGGGGCACGCCTCTGCCTATTTGGACTGACGCGTCTGGAGTAGAGCGTATCGTAATTGATTCAATAGATATGCTGAAAAAGCATATCAAAAGAAGTGGCAACACTTACCATGCTATGCGTCATGGAGAGAGTGAAAAAAATATAAAAAATATTGTAAGCTCAAACAGAACAGAAAATGGACTTACTCCAAAAGGTAATGACGAAATACGGGTTAGTGTTGCGCACCTAAAAAAAGAAGGTATTGATGTTATATACACATCTCCACTTGTCCGGACAATGGAGACGGCTGAAGTTGCAGCAGAGGTGCTAGGCATCCCTAAAGATGAAATTATTGTTGACGAACGGTTGCGCGAGATAGATTTCGGCTCACTTTCTGACCGGCCATTTTCTGAGTTTAGAGAATATATAGATTCGCATGATTTCCTCACTCCGATGCCAAGCGGTGAGAGTTATGAAGATGTAAGAAAGCGTTTCGCGGACTTTTTGTATGATTTAGAAGAAGCACGGACAAATACACGCATACTCATAGTTACACATGGTGTTGGGCTTGAGTCTTTTGATGTCACCACACAAGGTGGGGGTGTTTCTGATTTTGTAAAAATTGTAGAGTCTTCTAATTTCAAGACTGGTGCTGTGCACACCTTTAATTTTATTCCACTGCCACACAATGAAGACTTTGAGCTAGATCTGCACCGTCCATATATTGACGATGTAGTTCTTTCTTCAAAGAACGGCAAAGCACTAAAACGAGTGCCGGAAGTCATGGACGTGTGGTTTGATTCTGGAGCAATGCCGTTTGCGCAATCTGCAGATGATCGTGGCGTGGAATCCATCAACACATTTCTTAAGAATGTGTCTTATCCTGCAGATTATATTTCAGAAGCTATTGATCAGACACGTGGTTGGTTCTACACGCTTTTAGCAGTTGGAGTCCTTTCGGGACGTGGAAGAGCATATAAAAACGTAATCAGCTTAGGGCATTTGCTTGATGCAAAAGGACAAAAGATGTCTAAATCGAAAGGTAATGTAGTGGAGCCATGGAAAGAGATTGAGCAACATGGTGCGGACGCGTTACGCTTCTGGATGTATTTTGTAAACGCTCCAGGAGATACCAAGAACTATGATCAAAAGACGATTAAAGAAGCTGCTAAAGTACTTTCTTGGATTGAGAACAGTGCCAATTTTTATAACTTATATAAAGAGGCGAATCAAAACGGGAAGAGTGTTCTTCCTACTGATCGTATTTTGGACGAATGGGCACGTATACGAACAGAAGAGACGAGAGCAAAGGTAACTCGCGCTATGGACGAATACCAATTACATATTGCCGCTAGAGAAATCGCCCGTTTTGCAGAAGATCTGTCACAGTGGTACGTGCGCCGTATCAGAGAAAGAATACGTGAGGGTGATCAAGAGGCTCTAAACACACTTAGGCACATTCTACATACCACAGCATTAATGTTGGCACCCCTAGCACCATTTTTGTCTGAACGAGTTTTCCAAAGTGTGAGATCTGAACACGATGCAGAGAGTGTGCATATAGCATCTTGGCCAATGCCGTCACTACGCTCTCGTACAAAGCGGGCACTAACTAGTCGTGCGAATCGTATTTTGATAGAACAAATGGAGCGTGTACGCGCGCTAACTTCCGACGCGCTTCAATTACGTCAACGTTCAGGAATGAAAGTCCGACAACCACTACACAAACTTTCAGTACCAGATCTCTTACCCGACACATTAATACACATATTGAAAGATGAAGTGAATGTGAAGCAGGTGCGTACAGGTGCCTCGGCTGTGGAATTGGATACAGCTTTGACTCCAGAATTAATTAAAGAAGGGGATGTGAGAGAATTTGCCAGAGCGCTCGCTGATGCTCGTAAATCTCAAAACCTGTCACAACGAGATAAAGTGCATCTTTCAGTTAGTGCAAATGGAGAAAAGGTTCTCTCAGGCATTGTGCTTACCGGCGTGAGCAATGTTACATTTGACGCCACTGGTGATGCTAAATACATCGCAATACTTTCGGAATGTAAGGTTTCTTTCTCTATTACTAAAGATGCGACATAAATACCAGACTTCTGCAATAGTGATGGGGCGTTCTGCGCTTGGAGAATCAAATACATTAATAATACTCCTCACTAAAGATCTCGGGTTAATACGAGCACGTGCGCAAGGACTCCGTAAGCCTTCAGCAAAGCTTTCAAGCGCACTAATTACACTTGCTGAAAGCAATGTTACTTTAGTGCGTGGGAAAGATGGATGGCGCATCACAGGAGCGACACTATCATGCCAATGGCATAGATTGTTGCCTTCTGTCGGACGCGTTAGAACCTCAAGACTAGTAGGCTTAATGTTGAGACTTGTTGCTGGAGAAACTCAGGACACATATCTTTTCCCTTTGTTTAAGGGATTTTTGGAGACCCTCAATACACCACACCACCCCGATCTACATGACGCTGCAGAATGTGTCGCTATTCTAAAACTACTTTCAATTCTCGGACTAGACCAAGATGTGCATATATCATCAACAGCATCTCTCTATGACAGTCAAATTCTCAAAGATGTTGCAAAAGAAAGGAGTTTATATATAGAACGTATTAATCATGGTATTGAGATGTCTGGACTGTAAAGACCTAAAGACATATCCAGCTACTGATATACTGAATATAAAATACAAACATGGCTAACGAAAATAAAGAATCCACCAACACCATTAGCTCGCTTGAACGCGCGCGCCGTCACTTATACTCGATAGGCAACAAAACGGTCACTAAAAGGGAAGGAATAGATGGATTCTCACAAAAAGACAGCGTGAATCATGATTGGAATGACGCGCCACTTTCAAATGGCCCATCAATGAAAAAACATCGACATGTACGCATCGCAGCTCTATTCTTCGGTTCAGCATTAGTGTTCTTTCTTGTTGCAGTAGGATCAGCCACATACCTTCTTTATTTTGGCGGGAGTAGTGTATCTGTTAATAATGTCGATGTCGCAATTAGCGGACCAACTACAATTGACGGAGGAGAAACACTTCCTTTATCGTTCACTATTACGAATCGTAATCCAGCGGCAATTACCGGCGCATCTCTTAATGTAGATTTTCCGGAAGGAACTCGCTCAGCAACAAATGTGCTTGAGGACTACTCATATCTTCAGGAAGATTTGGGAACCATTGCCCCCGGAGAAACCGTCACGCGAACAGTTAAGGCTGTAGTTTTTGGCGCAGAGGATTCGCGACTATCTATCCCAGTCACTTTAGTTTTTGGTACAGCAAATTCTAATTCTCGTTTTATAAAAGAAGCATCATATGATTTCTCAATTGTGTCCTCTCCACTGTCATTAACTGTTGTTGCCCCAACTGAGGCAGTCTCAGGTCAGTCTTTTGCCATTACACTGGCTGTTCGCTCAAACTCAACCACTCCATTGTCGAATGTGTTGATTGGAGCTACATATCCATTTGGATTTTCATTCGCCTCTTCTTCTGTGCCAGCACAAAACAATACATTTTCTTTGGGAACACTTGCGCCGGGTGCAGAACGTAAAGTAACTCTTACAGGCTCACTCTCTGGACCAAATAGTGAAGGAAGATCATTTCATTTCACTGTGGGAACCGCTGCAACTAGCGGTGATCCTGCAATAGCAATAGCTTATGCTTCACGCGAGGCACAGCTTATACTTTCGGCTCCATTTATTTCTTCCACGCTTACAGTGGACGGTAAGCGATCTGATCCTGTCGTGCTCACTCCGGGCACGCGCTCAAGTGCGACACTTTCATATACCAATACTTCAGGAAGCTCCATATCTAACGCACAGATAGAAGTACAGATATCTGGAGACGCAATAGATTATGACAGTATCTTAAGTACTCGTGGATTTTACCGCTCTTCTGATCACACGATTGTATTCTCACGAGAGACTGATGCGTCGCTTTCGCTTCTTGAGCCGTCTGGGTCTGGTATAGGCGCGTTTTCTTTCAAGACTCTTCCCGGCACATCTTCTCGTAG
>JBFJWB010000023.1:0-9205 GCA_041623915.1 Minisyncoccia bacterium
GGGGTGAAGAGATGGAAGAATATGGCACCAGTCATAAGTCCAATTGTAATTAGAGCTCCAATACCAAGAGCCCATGGGGCCTTAGGAGCAAACAGGCCAATTAATATAAGTACAGAGCTGACGAGCTCAAGCGTGCCAATGGCGTATGCGCTAAAGAGGCCATTGGGAGCAAATAGATTAGGTAGTCCTAAGCTAAGTGCCCAAGGATTTAATTTCTGTTCAAAAATATATACAGTTTCCGGTGACTGAGTAAATTTAAAAAAGAGTGATTGTAGGAAGATTACCGCAATGAAAAGCGCTGGTACTGCGTATATATATTTCATCAACAATGCTTTCATATAGAAAATGTAACATAGACCTAACCTACAGCTCCTTTCTCCCAGCTAGTGCAGCCCGAAGAGTTTCTGCGTCAGAATATTCCAACTCAGATCCAGTCGCAAGTCCTCGCCCTAGTAATGAGATACTTAAATTTTCGCGATATGGTTTTAACAAATCTCTTACATGATCAGCGGTATGTTCTCCCTCAGACGTAGCAGAAAGAGCCAGCACTACTTCCTTAAGGCCTCTAGATATTCTCATCTCTATGACTTGTAACATCTCATTTTCGCGTATAAATCCTTTACCTGAAAGAGTAAGTACTCCGCCAAGCACAAAATAACGACCTTTATAAGTGCCGGCTCGCTCTATTGCTGTTAGGTCTTGATCCTTCTCCACCAACATGAGTTGAGTGTCATTCCTAGCAGAGTTTGCACAGTACGAACATAGAGAATTCCCACCATTACTGAAACGAAAACATTCAATACACTGCATAACGTCTTTCTCTAGTGCTGATATAAGTCCAGCCAATCTAGTGCGTTCAGATAGGGGCATACTCAACATAAAAAATACAAAACGTTTTGCCTGCCTAGGACCTATTCCCGGCAATCGTGAAAGTGCATGTGAAAGCTCTTCAATACGGTCCATACTATTAGAATTCACTCTCAAGCTCGCCATACCCAGACTTGTCTATAGGCATGAAGGTTGCTCTTTTCTCATCAAAATATAAGTCCACTTTCCCAGTTGGGCCGTTGCGATGTTTTTCAATTAATACTTGCGCGATATTTTGCTGGTCGCTGTCTGCATCACCTTTTTTCTCGCGGTGTATAAACATAACAACATCCGCATCTTGTTCAATGGAGCCAGAATCGCGCAAATCAGAGAGACGTGGTTGGCCTCCTCGTTGCTCCACTGCACGTGAGAGCTGTGAAAGAGCAATCACAGGTACATCAAGTTCTCTAGCTAGTGATTTTAATGAGCGAGATATCTCTGTAACTTGCTGAACCATAGAATCAGATGATTTTGTAGAAGTTGGCGACATAAGTTGGAGATAATCCACCACCAGAAGCCCAATACCGCGTTCGCGTTTTAGGCGACGTGCTACTGCGCGCATGGCAAGTATGTTATTGCCCGGCTTGTCATCGATAAAAATGGGTGCCTTAGAAAGGTTCTCCAGAGCGTCACGTATCTTGGCAAAATCTTCTTCTGCCTTTAAAGCACCTGTGCGGATCTTCCACGCGTTTACATAAGACTCTGCAGCGAGCATACGGTCTACCAATTGCTCAGAGCTCATCTCAAGAGAAAATATACCAACAGGAACTTTGTGCCGTACAGCAGCGTTACGTGCTATATCAAGAGCCAATGATGTCTTACCCATGGATGGTCTCGCAGCGAGTATTACTAAATCAGATGGATGAAATCCAGAGAGTAGGGAATCTAGGTCATCAAAACCAGATGGTACACCACGGATACCATCTTCTTGTTTTGACATAGTCTCTAGTCGCTCCCATGCATCGTGTACCTTGTCGCCTATAGCAATAAATTTATGTGAGGCGGAAGCGTCACCAATGGCATAGATTTTCTTCTCTGCGTCATCAAGCACTTCAGCAGGATCACGACCCTCGTCGTATGCGGATTCGGTTATTTCATAAGAAGCATCAATCAATGAGCGCATGAGATGTTTGCGGGAAACAAGATCAGCGTAGTGACTGTAATTCCCGGGGGCAGGCGCTGCCGCAGCAAGTTCAGCAAGGTGACTTCGCCCACCAGCTCGTTCAAGAAGATTTTGGCTCTGTAGGCGCTCAGAAAGGGATACTGAATCAATGGGCTCTCCACGATCAGACAGTTCTCTCATTGCTGAAAATACGTGTCTATGCTTTTCAGCATAAAAGGAATCTGATTGTATCAGATCTGCTACATCGTGTATGGCATCCGGCTTGAGTAAAAGAGCTCCAAGAAGTGCTCTTTCAGACTCTAGACTTTGTGGTGGAATGCGATCAACGGCCATGAGCCGAT
Organism: Minisyncoccia bacterium; assembly: GCA_041623915.1. GTDB lineage: Bacteria > Patescibacteriota > Minisyncoccia > Phycocordibacterales > Phycocordibacteraceae > C7867-001. The sequence goes on from JBFJWB010000023.1 coordinate 2,332, forward strand.
TCTACCATTTTCGGTCTTTGATCAACACTGCTTTTTCAGGCAAGTCTTCCACACGATATCCACTTCTTGCAATTTCTTCACGTATAGAGTCAGCCTTCGTAAAGTCTTTTTCTCTTCTGGCCTCTTCACGCTCATTAAAGAGTCGCTGTACATTTTCTGGTACCAATCCCTCTTTGTACAAAGGAGGGTGTACAAGTGAAAGGCCCAGCAAAGAATCTGCTCTTTCTATGAGTCCCCATATCTGAGGAGGGGAAAGATCTTCATCTTTTATAGCGTCCCAGAGTATACCTATAGCTCGTGGTGTGGACATGTCATCACGCATAGCAATTACAAAGCGAGTTAACGCCTCAGAACTTTCAGAGTGTCTTTTTGATTCCTTTGCAATTTCTTCGGAAGCATTCCAAAGACGCTTAAGTGCTCCTTGAGCAGCTTCTAAAGCTTCCCATGAAAAAGATATAGGTGTCCGGTAATGTGCTTGTAAGAAGAAATATCTTAAAGAAAGGGGATGGTATCCACGTTCTTCAAGATCAGAAATATAAAGGACGTTACCAAGCGATTTTGAGATCTTTTTCCCTCCCATTGAAATAAATGCATTATGCATCCAATAACGTACAAACCGACGGCCAGTAGCAGCTTCTGATTGAGCTATTTCGTTATTGTGATGTGTATTTATATGGTCTTCACCACCTGTGTGGATATCTATATCACGACCAAGAAGCGCTCTGCTCATTGCTGAGCATTCAAGGTGCCAGCCCGGATTGCCTCGACCCCATGGGGAATCCCATTGTTGAAGGTCACCTGACTTTGCTGAACGCCACAAAGCGAAGTCGTTCGGATGATGTTTCTCGGACACATAAACACGCTTGCCGGCTTCTTGGTCAACATCGTTTCTGTTTCCAAGTGCGCCATATGTTGGGAATTTTGTTGTATCAAAGTACAGGCCATCTTCTAGTTGGTATGCGAAACCTTTTTCTTGCAATGTTTCCGCAAGAGCGATTTGTTCTTTGATATATTGTGTCGCTCTTGGAAAGAGTATTTCTTCTTTCGCGACATTTAATTCGCCAAGATCGTTAATGAAGAGTGTTGTATATTGATCAGCAATCTCTTCAGGGCTCTTCTTTTCACGTATTGCACCAACAGACATCTTGTCCTCTCCAGTTTCGGCATCACCAACAAGATGTCCAACATCTGTAATATTTATTACCCACTGTACGCGATATCCAGAGTCTTTCAGAATTCTTGCAATTGTGTCTGAAAATATATATGAACGAAAGTTTCCGATTGACGCACGATTATATACGGTAGGACCACATGAATATAAGGTTGCAATCGTAGGTTTTGCAGAAACAAAACGTTCTTTTTCGTTTGTCAGTGTATTGGTAAAAAAAATCTGTGCAGAATTTTCTCCACGAGAATTCTTGTGTATTCTAAGTATCTTGTTAAAGAAAGACATATTAGACCCAACGTTTTTTGATAAAGAATAGACCTGTCATTGCAACCACAAAAAGCATTATTGAAATAATTATCCAAAATCCTTGAGGGTGGTCAATAAATGGTGTTCCTGGAGCATGTATAGCAAATATGAACGCAAGAAGCTCAAGCGGAAGTACAAGCACTGTAATAAGCGTAAGTGTCTTCATTATCTCACTTTGTCTAGCTGAAAGAAGTGACGCATTCGTTTCTCTTAACTCTGTAGCCATGGCTCTGTGAGTGGCAGCGAGACGCGCAACTTGTTTATTTTCTGCATGAATGCGTGTAGATCTCTCAACAAAGGATGGTCCAAAGATGTTTCGTTGAGCCAAGATATTGAGGAAACGACCTAATGGCTCTTCGTGATTAACAACGGCGGCTTCAATCTGCAAGAACTCACAGTTGATTCGCGACATGTCTTGCACCGTTTTACGTTCCTTACCAGCAAACATTTCTTTCTCTACGTGCTCCAGACGCCCGACAATATGGTTAATGTGATCCCGTATAGCAGCAAATAAATGCGCAAATAGTATCTCCAAAAATACGTCTGTGTTAAGTCTTATATTTTTGCCCATAATATCATCTGCCTCAAGTACTTTATGTAAGAGATGGAGTGGCTCAACTACTTCATACCTTACTGTTATGACGAAATGTTTTCCAACAACAAAATCTATTTCTTGACTCGATTGAGGTGCCTCGTCTGTTGTGTGAGTAGGGAAGTGTAATACAAGGAGCACGTGCTCAGTCTCGCTAGAAACCAAAGGAAGCGGTGTCGGAGATAGGAGTTCAGATTCAATGCGCTCACCAACGCCATATTTCGTGCACACCATTCGTATTTCTTCTGGCGTAGGGTGCTCTAAGTCAATCCATGTAGTGCCATGGTGTGTTTGCTTAAAGATCATATGTCGTAGCATACCATGCGTACATGCTATACTTTCTTTCGTATATGCGCACCATTTCAAACGTTACAGCACGAGGCATTTTCTTCGCTTTAATTGTTGTTGGAGCATTTTTTGCGGGCGTAAGTTTTGGTAGTGGCAATAGTATATCTGCCACTATTGCAGAGCGCACTCCATTGTTTGGAGATGGCCTTGACGCTACTCCAGATGAAAGTGCAGATCTATCCAATTTCTGGAAAGTATGGAATGCTCTTGAATCAAATTACGTCATCACACACGCCTCGTCTACCAAGCCAATAGTAAAAGAAAAGATCTGGGGAGCAATGCAAGGTCTCGCTGCTTCATATGGAGATCCATACACAACATTTTTCCCACCAGAAGAAGCACAGAAATTCTTGGAAGACATTTCTGGGACTTTTGGTGGCGTTGGTATGGAGATTGACGTAAAAGACGGCGTATTAACCGTCGTTGCTCCATTGAAAGGCACTCCGGCTGAGAGGGCTGGTGTCCAGCCGAACGATCGCATTATTGGGATTGACGGCTCGTCTACAGACGGCATATCACTTGAAGCTGCTGTAATGCTTATACGAGGTGAAGTAGGAACAAATGTAATGCTCACTTTAGTACGTGGTACAGAACCACTTGCAATAACCATAACGCGAGACATTATTCAGGTTCCTGAGACAGAAGATGTATTTAATCCGGAAAATGGCGTGTACCGTATAGCGCTTTATGAATTTTCAGCAAATTCTTCAAAATTGTTTAGCCAAGCTTTTAATAGGTTTATAGATTCTGGTGCTCGTAAATTGATTATAGATTTGCGTGGCAATCCAGGAGGCTATTTGGATTCTTCGGTAGATATTGCAAGTCATTTCCTTCCCAAGGGAGCCGAGGTGGTGACTGAGGATTTTGGAGATAAGAAAGAGAAAAATGTTCATACGAGCATTGGTTATAATGATCTACCTCAAGGAACAAAAGTAGTCGTGCTTATAGACGGTGGTTCAGCTTCAGCCTCAGAGATCTTAGCTGGAGCCTTGCAGGCTAATGAGATAGCAACTATTGTCGGCTCTCAGTCTTTTGGAAAAGGCTCTGTACAGCAACTTATTGACATCGCTGGAGGCTCACTGAAGGTGACTGTGGCACGATGGGTTACTCCATCGGGGAATTGGATAATGGAAAGTGGCATTACGCCAGATATTATTGTAGAACGTACACTTGAACAGTATCTGGCAGATGAGGATCCGCAGATGGACAAAGCAATAGAATTTTTAAATGAACAATAAGATATTTATTATGAGATTACATCATTTTTTAACTTCATCAATTATAATTATTCTCGGCATATTTATTGGATATTTTGTTTTTAGTTCCGATGACAATGATTCAACACAGTTTATAGCTAAAGAGGACGGTGTTGTGTGGGTAACGCCACTATCTATGGAGGTGTACCTTGCCCGAAAGAATTCAACTGAAGTGATTGAGATAAAAACATCTGCATCCACAACCCCAGGTAGCACAATTCGTACATCTGCAACCGGTCGAGCATTGATTGAAACACTAAATAAACGAATGGTTCTTGATTATGATACGCAGATTGTAATTCCAGAAGAAAATAATGAAAAAGTAAGCACTATTGTTCTGCTTGCAGGGTCTATTTGGTCGCGAGTAGAAAAGGTGTTTGAACAGGGTGAATATTTTGAGATACGTACTCAGAATACTGTAGCCGCTGTGCGAGGAACATCTTTCAATGTCTCCGTGGTAGATGGGAAGACGATAATAAGTGTTGAAGAGAGTTCTGTCGCTGTAACTCCAATTGACCCAATATCAGGAAAAGTGCTGACAGAGAATGAAATTCTTGTGTCTGCTGGCAATAAGGCAGTACAAGACAAGAATGGAGATGTTGTCGTGAGCGAAATAACTGAAGAAGATCGGAATAGTAATTGGCATCAATTTAATGCATCTTTACAGTTAGAGAGCGAAACTACCGTAACATTCAAGGAAGATATTAATGAGGAAATGAAAGAGGATATAAAACCAGTGGAGACAAAAGAAATAATGGAAGAGGAGATTACAGAAATTAATGAGGATACAGAGACACAGACAGATACAACCACAGAAGAAGAGTCAATTTCTGAAGATAGTTCCGCCACAGAGCCTGTTCTACCAGAAGGAAGGATTGCTTTGGCAAGCATAAACCCAAGCGATTTTAAAGTTGGCAGTACAGAATCTATCACACTGCGTGGGCTTGGGCTTCTGCACCTAAGCGTTCTTGCCATAGGAAGGGAGCAGGTTAACCCTGTAGTTGTGTCTGATTTCAAGATTGAAAACGATACCACAGTTACCTTTACTCTTCCTGAAGGATTAGAATCTGGAGTTTACGATGTTGTTGGAATCAGTGATATGGAGTACGGTTCAACGCTCTCTGGGGCTATAACTATAAGATAATCTGTATGTCAGCTAATGTCGCTCGTTCAGGTATTGTACTTGCAACGGCAGTGTTATCTATCGCAAGTTTCCATTTTAGTTTTTTTGATGCGTGGCAGGAGCAATTAACGGATAGATTTTTTATACGTTCTGATTCCCCACAAGATATAATTATTATTGCTGCAGATGAAGAGAGTCTGCGTGCGTTTGGTCAATGGCCGTGGCCAAGATCTGTATTTGCAGACATACTTACAAAAATAAATGACGCTAAACAGATTGGTATAGATATAGATTTCTCTGAGCCATCTCGTATTGGATCTGCAGATGATACTGCACTTGCTGAAGCGTTTAGAAATAACACGACACCAGTAGTGTTGCCTGTGGAGCTTGATGAAGATTCACGCGTACAGACAAGGCCACTACCTTTATTTGAGAATATTACAAATCAAGGCTTCGTAAATGTTGTATTAAGTTCTGATGGCATCTTACGGTCACTATCATCTACACGCACTACAAACGAAGGAGATATTTACAAAAGTTTCTCGGCCTCACTTGCTGGTGAAGATGTTAATACTGCTCCTGAGATTATGCGTATAGCGTATCGTGGACCAGCACAGACCATGCTCACGATCTCAGCGTCTGACGTGCTTTCGGGAGCAATTCCAGAAGATTTTTTTGAGGATTCTTACGTGCTTATTGGAGCAACTGCACAGAGTCTTCGTGATTTCTTTAAGACACCCTTCGGTATAATACCGGGTGTAGAAGTGCACGCTAACGCACTAGACACTATTGTACATAAGCGTTATCTGAATGACTTATCTGCTCCAATTGTATGGAGTCTTATAATAATACTTTCATCTCTTGCGGGGATGATGGTTATTGTTATAAAACGCTTCGGACTTCTAATGCTCGCTCTCATTAGCAGTGTCGGTTTGCTAGGTCTGGTGTCTCTTGCTGTATTTTCTTTTGGTGTGGTTGTACCACTTCTTTATGCGCTTATATCTTTTATATTTTCCAGTGCTTCAATGCTCGCTTTTGAATACATAGTTGGCTCTAAAGAGAAAAGGTTTATTAGGGATAGTTTCAGTCATTATCTCGCCCCTTCTGTAGTTCAAGAGATCATAAATCATCCAGAGAAACTTGCTCTTGGAGGTGAAAAAAAACATATGACTATATTATTCTCCGATATACGTAGTTTTACTACTATTTCAGAATCACTTTCACCAGAAGCTCTAACACAATTCATGAATGAATACTTGTCAGAAATGACGAACATAATCATGGCACACGATGGTCTTGTGGATAAGTATATCGGAGATGCAATTATGGCTTTTTGGGGAGCTCCAATAGATGATGATAAACAGGAGGAGAAAGCAGTTTCTGCTACTCGTGCGATGTTAGCAAAACTAGATGACTTAAATAATACTTGGGCAACAAGAGGAATCCCAAGCATTGCTATAGGTGTTGGCGTTAGCTCAGGAGACGTTGTAGTCGGTAATATGGGGTCAAGTCAACGTTTTGACTATACAGTTATGGGAGATGTGGTTAATTTTGCATCCAGAATAGAAGGACTTACAAAAAAATATGGCATCTCGTGCTTGGTAAGTGAGAGCGTTTTTTGTAAACTCTCAAAAGAGAAGGTCCAATGCGTCCGAGAATTAGATGAAGTTTACGTAAAAGGAAAAGAGGAGACCAGAAAAATTTATGAGCTGAGAACAGAATTACTATCTAAAGAAGCTCAAACTGCGTTCATGCAAGCTCACGATGCGTACAGAACAGGGAATTGGGATGAAGCAATTTTTTTGTTTGAAAAAGCAGAGTTGGCTGGTGACAAGGTTGCATGTGTGTTTAGAAAGCGTTGTGAATCCTTCAAACAAAATCCACCGCATAATTGGACAGGGTTCTACCGTCACGACAGCAAATAGGGAGGTTGCAGAAGTGCAGAGTACAGGGTAGGATGTCTCCAATATGAAGGTAATTTTACAGAAAGACGTAAAGGCCATTGGTCGGACTAATGATATTGTTGAGGCCTCAAATGGTCACGCTCTGAATTTCCTTATCCCTCAGAAGCTTGCAATACC
>JBFJWB010000024.1:0-8916 GCA_041623915.1 Minisyncoccia bacterium
CATCGCCTACGTCGCCATCGCCGTCGCCATCGCCTACGTCGCCATCGCCGTCGTCGTTGCTATTGAAAATAGTCCACCGCCTGTGTTTTATGGTTTAGCGTGGATGTATCAAGCGATTATGCTTGGCGCAGGCGTATGGGTGTACATTGCCTAGCTGAATTGTGGAATGTGCACCATTAACCCCCGACAAATGTCGGGGGTTTTTTTTAAGTACGGTATACATACCTAGCGAAAAATTTTGTCCATAGCACAGCGCTGGTGTCTAGTGTTGCCACCCAGTATTGGTCCATGTTTCCACCGGTCAGCAGTATCGGTTAGACAATGGTAGTACTCAGGGAATACTGGAACAGTTCCGAGTATTGCCATTATGGTTACAAATTTCCAGAACATGTTACGCTCCTCTTGTAAGTCCAAAAGTACTCTAGCAGAAATCTATCCATTTTGGTAATATCTAAAATACCTGTGTATGTATGTATATACATTGCTCGGAGAATTGCCAGTCCAATCCGAGCGGACTCAGTTGGACTGGGGCTCATAATTTGCGCGTGTAGCTCAGTTGGTAGAGCATTCGACTGATACTCGAACGGTCCTAGGTTCGAATCCTAGCGCGCGCACCAAAACAAAACACCCCAAACAGAAGCTGTTTGGGGTGTTTTGTTATTTAGCTACAGATACGAAAACAACTCACGTATGTCTAAGTTTTTGATAAGTGTCAGTGCATCACTTTGCTATTACATGTTTGCAATGCGGGGCATGGCGCCATTGTTAGAATAGAAAACTGCTCAATTCCATAATATGGAATTGAGCAGTTTGACAAACTTCTACAATGTCACTTGCGAATGTGTGCTTCCGCAAGTCCAGTGCGAGTATTAATTCGTACATCCCATTGTGTTTGCCTCGTTTGCGGTGAGGAAGTTTGACGCGCTCCCTTCTGTGTTGTCGGCTGAGTCTGTTGATGGGCGTCAACTGCATTGAACAGGCTCTGAGCAGTGCAAGGCGCATGCGTTTGCACAAGACGAGAGGCGCACCCGGCCCCGCTGGCAGGGGACACTGCGCATCCACAGGACATGCAGGCGAAAAGAAAGACCAAAAAAACTCTCATAACACCAACTCCGTTGTAACTGTATACAGTATATCATATACACCTATATTGTCAACCCATTCTTTTGTTTATCTCAATTTACGCAGAGTACAGAAGAAATCTTCTGTACTCGCACTCATTCACATCATTTTAGTAGTAGGCGGTCCTTGTAGTGAGTATAAAATTGTCTAGGACATCATGAAGATACTTTGTAAGACATTGCGCATACGTACGGCGATCGTAGTGGATGGCGATACTTTTGGTATATAAGATAAGGCACGTCTGCTTGCTATAAGAAGTGCTACATGGAATTGTGTGGGCATAATTGTAGTTGCTTAAATTAAATAGATCTGGTATTGTACGAAATGGAGCTATTGTCAATGAGGTGATGGCACCAGACCTTTTTCTACTGAAGGAGAATACGATGAAAAAACTGCTCGGCCACATCAGCGCCCTGCTCATGTTGGTTTTCGCGACCGTTTTGCATGCCGGCGCACCTCCCGGAGCAATCGAACGCGTTGACCAAGAAAACGGACAAGCAGCGCTGTTGAACGGCATTGCGGAACGGCAGATTCTGGCGACGGACCACTGGCGAACGCCACAGGCGAACGTGATTGGCATTGCGGAACGGCAGATTCTGGCGACGGACCACTGGCGAACGCCACAGTCCGGAATTCTCGGTGCCGCGAACGGCCTCTCATCCGGTTCCGGCTGACAGGTTCTCCAATTGGCATAATCTAAAAAATTATGCTCTAACCACGCCCAGCAATTATTGCTGGGCGTTTTCTTTTCTAAGAGGATTTATTGAATTTGGTAATGAAAAGTTCTCAGAAAGAGGATTGAGTTTCTAGAATGTCACAGTAGTTGTATTGTATGGGATTTTTTGCACAATCATGCACACAAGATAGGTGAACTAGGTATATACTATAAATTATGAGAACAGGGGCAATTTTCACTCTCGGTTTGTTAATTGTTATTGGTGCAGCTACTACAATTTCAATTTCAGACAAAGAAACAGAAACAAAAACAGAAAAAGTGTCTTATTTGGAAACTAGAAGTTTATCAGAGGGCATGTATTCAGATGTTGCGCGCAGGGTGAATTATTTAATAAATAACGAGATAGAGCTTAGAGATTTATGGGCAATGACAGATACAGAAATAGATGTGCCAAATGTAGATTTTAAGACCAAGCAAGTAATAGCTCTTTTTGCTGGAGAGCAACCAACGGCTGGATATTCAATAAACATCTCTAAAGTAGAAGAGGTCAATGATATGAGAGTGGTGCATATAACGCTTAACAAACCAGGAGTCTCGTGTTTACTGTCTCAAGTCATAACTTCTCCTTATGCAATCTTTGAAATTGACAGAAATGATAGAGTAAAGTTCACACACCAAGATGATGTAAATACTTTGAGTTGTCTAGACTCTTAGAGATTTGCAGGCTAGGATGGCTTCAATGGATGTGAAGGCATATTTTAAAGGGAAGAAGGTTGTCCTAACTCGTATCGGTCTTATTGGCCGTGGCGTCGGAGACGCTGCGTTTCTTGCTGAAGCAGGGGCCGATTTGCTGGTAGTAGATGATGCGCCACAAGAGGTCATGCAACCCTCGGTGGACAAGCTTAAGGAGTATTCAAATATACGATTTAAATTCGGAAAATATGATCTCGAGGATTTTCGAGATTGCGATTTGGTGGTAAAAGGTGCGGGGATGGCCCTCGATTCTCCTGAAATCGCTGAAGCTAAGGCACATGACATCTCGGTGCGCATGAGCGCGGATTTGCTGGTAGAGCTTTCGGGGTGTCGCACCATCGGCATCACTGGTACGCGTGGGAAGTCCACCACGACGCACATGGTTGGTGAGATTTTGAAAGCGGCGGGGGAAAAGGTATTGCTCGGTGGCAATGTTCGTGGTGTTTCCAACTTGCAACTCTTGAGAGAAGCGACATCGGAGCATGTGTTGGTGTTGGAGCTGGACTCATGGCAGTGTCAAGGGTTTGGTGAAGCAGGCATAAGCCCTACAATCGCAGTATTTACCACTTTTTTTCAAGACCATTTGAATTACTACAAAAATGATCTTGGTGCGTATCTTGCCGACAAAGCAAACATTTTCTTGAACCAAGGAGAAGAGGACACGTTTGTGTTGGGGAAGCAGTGTGCACCGATTATTATTGAACGATACGGTGAGGACATAGATGCGCGCATGAAAGTTGCTGGGGCGGAGGATTTACCAGATACATGGGCTCTTAAAGTTCCGGGAGAGCATAACCGCTACAATGCGGCGCTTGCACTTGCTGCATCGCGTTCCTTTGGCGTCGATGACGTAGTGAGTCGGAAGGCGCTCGAAGCGTTCTCCGGCGTGCCGGGGCGTTTAGAATATCTTGGTGAGCGGACTGGGGTGAAAGTATATAACGATAACAATGCCACCACTCCTGATGCAACCATTGTTGCGCTGAAAGCGTTTGAAGGTGTTCCAATAACTCTCATTATGGGTGGAGCCGACAAGGGTATAGACATGAATAAGCTACTTACCGCAATTGAAAAAAGTGAGACCCAAGTTGTGCTACTTGCTGGCTCGGGTACAGAGCGTATTGATGAAGCGTTTGCTGGTGTACCTGTGCACGATACTCTTGCATCGGCGGTAGGCGACGCATTTGCAAAAACTCCTGTCGGTGGCGTTATTCTTTTTTCACCGGCGTTTGCTTCATTTGGTATGTTTACCAATGAGTACGACCGCAATGATCAATTTATAGATCTGGTTCGTAAAATGGGAGTTGTAAAATAGTGATCCATGTCAAGATTTAAATATGCACATGCGCATCTAATTGGTATCGGTGGTATCGGCATGTCGGCGCTCGCGCAAATGCTTGTACATCATGGAGTGTCAGTGACTGGGTCAGATCGTGAAGAGTCTCCAGTTATAGCAATGCTCATGAAGAAGGGCATAAATGTATTGATTGGACAAAAAGAAGAGAATGTACCAGAGGGCGCGGACGTGGTGGTGTATAGCGATGCTGTCCCAGAGAATAATCCAGAGCGTGCCCGCGCTCGTGCGCTCGGTATACTAGAACGATCATACTTCTCCATGTTGGGCGAGATATCTAAAGGGAAACGCACAATTGCCATTGCTGGTACGCACGGGAAGACTACCACTACCGGAATGCTTGCAAAGATTTTGATAGACGCAGGTGCACAGCCTTCCGTAATTGTCGGATCTCTTATGAAAGATTTCGGGTCCAACTTTGTATCAGGGACATCTGATTTATTTGTTGTAGAAGCATGCGAATACCGCAATCATTTGTTGGAACTGTCGCCAGAAATTCTAGTGATTACTAATTTAGAATGGGACCATACAGATTGGTTCCATTCACTTGAAGACGTGCAGGAGATATTTTGCAAGGCAGTGGCGAGTGTACCTGCGCATGGGGTGATAGTAACTAATCCGCAGGATAAAAATATTGCGCCAGTGCTTGCTGTAGCTCAAGCTAAAGTGATGGACTATACGCAAGAGTCTTTCTACGAACTGCAGCTTCTAGGTGCGTTTAATCAGATGAACGCACGTGCTGCTGTATCTGCAACGCGTGCGATTTTAGGTACGGTACCTGAAGATACATCAACATCTTTAAGTTCTTTTTCTGGTACATGGCGCAGGTTTGAACACAAAGGAAAGACAAAAAATGGCGCTAATGTTTATGATGACTATGCACATCATCCTACGGCAATACGAGAAACATTATCGGCACTTAGGCAAAAAACGCGAGGTAAGATTTTCGCAGTTTTTCAACCTCATTTGTATAGTCGTACCAAGGCACTTTTTTCAGATTTCGCGTCCGCATTTAAAGATTCCGATGAGGTTCTTTTCGCGCCTATATATGCTGCAAGAGAAGAGAAAGACGACACCGTTTCCAGTGAACTTCTGGCTAAAGCGACGTGTGAAAATGGCACGAACGCACAATCCTCTTCGTTTGCAGAGATTAAGCTTTTTATACAAGCCAAAGCAACGGAAGATGACAGTGTCATAACTATGGGTGCTGGAGATATATACAAAGTGGCTGATGCTATAGTTGACGATAAATAAACATATGGTATACTGATTTTTAGACTGAACAAAAAGGAGACAAAGATGAGTCAGACAGATCTTTTCCGAGGCTTTACGAAAAAAGAGATTCATTCTGTTTCAGAGATGTGGGCGCTTTATGAGGAAAATCCAAAAGAAAAAATCACTGAATTCGCGAAGGTCTTGTATAATTTTCGTTTTTTGCCAGCCTGCAAAGAGCAGTTGAGCGAAATCATTCCAACTATACTGTGGCGAATAAATCAGTCGCAATTGCTTTCTGAAGATGGTGACAGACTTGCCATGGCAACAGAGTTGGCAGACCTTGCAGAGTTGCTTATCAATCTTGCAAAAGAAGAGCCTCCAGAACGTCGTGACATTTATGTCATGACAGCCGAAAAAGCAATTGGACAAGGCCTTCAACTCGCAAAAGATTATCCAAATGACGCCTTTGCTTTTGTGATGCTTTCGCTCAAGATGGTCCATTTGTTGGAGCTTGTTGCTGAGTGGGGTGACCGCATAAATTACGGACATTATTTGGAAAAGGCTGCAAACTGGTCAAAAGGAATACGAAATCCAAAGCAATCAGCGTTGGCGTATCGTCGCATCGGTTGGGCTTATTTGCGATTTTGGAGCCCAAAAGGTCTTTTGTACCTGATGCGCTCACTGTCAATGTGAAAGACAATAAATAATGGGCCAGCGACTTGTCGCTGGCCCATCTTCTTTACTGCACTCGTTTTACAACAATCAGATTTCTCCGACTTGGAGAGTGTCCATCGCGAGTGTGAGCCAAGTCAGGACGCATATCAAGTGTCTGAGATACTTCCGCGTTTCGTATTCCCAAATCAACAGCTTGACCAAGGAATATTCTACCCAAATCCAAGTACACTCCTTCACTGTCTACACATTCACGGATGCCGTCACACCAGCGTCGTCGCACAAACCTAGAAAGTGCGCGGTTGTAATCGCCGTAACTTGGATCATCAAAACAATGCACAAATGATTTTGCCGGTATGCTAAATACCATATGCATCATTATGTCACTCGGTTTAACTCTTGGAACAACAAGACGAATTGCGTGGAATATATTTTGTACGATACCGCCACTTTGTTTCTTTGTGTTGTTTTCAATCCAGTTGCGAGGAACAAGTGAGTCCCGAGCTGCATGAGCTAATATAGCTTTCCCGCCAACCGATGTAATTATGATGGGGCATCCAGCCCCGCTCATAATAAATGCCTCTTTCTGATTAAGGAATACTCCGTCAGCAGGTAACTTAGGGTTACGATGGATACAAATGCCTTGACCTATTTCAAGCATTTCAGGCCAAGGCGAATCATATGCAATCACTTCGCCACTTGCTGGAGCTACGTTCGGTGCAAGGGCTTTGTGTACGCGTAAAATACCCAATGTACTTTTTAGCGCATTAACAATTTGAATGTTGTCTTCTTTTTTTACATCTTCACTCGTCTGTAGTGTTTTTAAAGACCAGTTGCTAGCGCACAAATCCATTGCTACTCCTGGGCCAAAAGCATGTACAACAAAGGCTGTATCACCTTGAACCATCAGTCTTTCCTTTTCGGATATATCTGTTCAGCACTATACCACACAGTCACATATATACAAATACGCAAAGTAGTTTGTTTAGAGTAGAGTAGAGTCTATGGGAATACTTTCAATAGTCGCTACCCCAATTGGTAATTTAGGGGACATAACTGTGCGGGCCATCGAATCTCTTCAATCTGCGGATGCAATAGCATGTGAAGATACACGAGTGACTGCAAAGTTGCTTGCACGGTATAAGATACAAAAACCTTTGCTCGTTTATCACGCTCGTAGTGATCGCCGTGCAACAGATCGCGTATTAAAAATGCTTGCAGAAGATAAGCGTATTGCACTTGTGACTGACGCTGGTACACCGGGTATTTCAGACCCTGGAACAGAACTCGTGTCACGAGCTAGAGAAATCGGCGCACGTATTGAGGCGCTTCCAGGGCCTTCAGCACTAACGACTGCGTTGTCTATAGCTGGAGTGCCCACAAACGAGTTTCTTTTTCTGGGGTTTCTCCCGCACAAAAAAGGTAGACAGACTTTGTTTAGAAAAATATCAGAAGAAGATCGCGCTGTGGTTTTTTACGAATCTACACATCGGATTGAGAAGACTCTGGCCTCGCTTGCAAAAGTGGCACAAGAGAGAGAAGTTGTTTTATGTAGAGAACTCACAAAGATATATGAAGAGGTTTTACGAGGTACTCCGTCTGAGCTCACCACCCTACTTTCTGAAAATCCAAACAAGACACGTGGAGAATTCGTAGTAATAGTCGCGCCTGCCAAGGTTTAGCTAAAGGGTGGCATCTCACGGCACGCTCATATATAATGCTTATAATATGTCACGCTCAAGCATCACTATGTTTATAGGTTTTTTTGTCGCGATAATTCCATTTTCCGGACTCCCTATAGCTTGGCGTACATCCCTTGCCGTTTTGTCTGGTGTAACAATAATGTTCATGGGGTTCCTTATGCGCAGGTCAATTACGCGCATGTCAATGGATGAACAAAAGGAAAAAGAATCTCCGGTGTCAAATACTGGTGACGATGATTCCTCGACTCAATCTCATGGCGTATCGCCGATTTAGTTTGAATACGCATGCATTGTTAGCAGGTACGATCCTGTTCTCCATTGGTTTATTTTTGGCTCCATACTTATTTTCTACCACTTATGTGCGTGTGGTCGGGTCTATGACTGCCAGTACTACTCCGAAAGAAGTCACAATACCAGATGACTTAACGCGTGTTAAACATGTCTCTACACCAAGCGCAGTAAAGGGAATATATATGACACAGTGTGTAGTAGGGACACCAACGTTTCGTGACTCATTAGTATCTTTTGTAGAAGACACAGAATTAAATACAATAGTTATTGATATAAAAGACTTCACAGGGAAGATCGCATTCTCTACAGAAAACCCTATACTCAAAGATTCTGTTTCAGACGAGTGCGGAGCGCGTGATATGAAAGAATTTATAGAGCGTCTGCACGCTAGCGAAATATATGTGATTGGGAGAATTACTGTCTTTCAGGATCCATACTATACAGCATTACACCCTGAGCAATCGGTACAGAGCATTTCACGCCCTGGTGAACCATGGAAAGATCACAAAGGTCTATCTTTCATTGATCCATCTGCCGAAAAATACTGGGAATATGTAGTTGAGTTATCTCGTGTTGCTTACGAAGAAATAGGGTTTGATGAATTGAATTACGATTACATTCGCTGGCCTTCTGATGGAAATATGAAAGATGTTGCGTATCCAGATGTAAGTCGTGCAGAAGCAATTGAACTATTTTGGCAATATCTTGCAAAACACGTTCGCCCAACTGGAGCAAAGTTGTCCGCAGATTTGTTTGGCTACACTACTGTGTTCACAGATGATCTTGGGATAGGACAAGTGCTTGAGAGAGCTCTGCCGTATTTTGATTATGTATACCCTATGGTGTATCCATCGCACTACAACAACGGTTTCGCTGGTGTAAAAGATGTAAACGCAGACCCTTACACTGTTGTATATACATCGCTTGTTGAGGCAGTTAAGCGTACTGTCGCTACTACAACCACAGTTAAGACTCTAACCAATACTCCAATCATGCGTAGCGTCACAGCCCCTTCTCAAGATGGTATAGCTACCACAACAAAAAAAGTCCCAACAGGAGAGTATTATAAAGAATCATATGCTGGCACCAAGATTGTGCCGTGGTTGCAATCTTTCGATTACCCAGTTACATAC
>JBFJWB010000025.1:0-7809 GCA_041623915.1 Minisyncoccia bacterium
ACTGTTTAGCGAAGTGCATATTGCGGTATTTGATGAAAATTGGCAATTGGAACTTGTGTAGTGATAGTTCTTATACAGAAAAGACCCGCGTAGCGGGTCTTTTATTTTCAAAGAAAATCCTGATACAGTGAGGTAATGAAAACTACTCCCGTATTTGAAAAGGCATACGCCTGTCTTGATCCAAGACAAAAAGAGGCTGTTGATACTGTTGAAGGCCCAGTGCTGGTGATAGCTGGGCCAGGTACTGGGAAGACTCACATACTCACGCTAAGAATTGCAAATATACTTGCCAAGACACAGGCTGTACCAGAGAGCATCCTTGCACTTACCTTTACAGAATCAGCTGCGCGGAATATGCGTCGTAGGCTTGTAGATATTATTGGCGAGATAGAAGCTCAGAAAGTAACAATTACGACATTCCATGGTTTTGCAGAGTTGGTACGTATGGAGTACAGAGAATACTTCACCACGCTTGGTACAAAGCGATTAGCCGGAGATATAGAGAAGACGCTTCTAATGCGTCAAGCTATAGAGACAGCAGATATTTCTATAATACGCCCTTCTAAAGCACCGTATTATTACCTGAAAGACTTAGAGTCACTACATGATACTTTGGTACGAGAAAACATGTCTTTAGAGTCGTTCCGTGCTTGGGGAGTTGAGCAGAAACAAGCATGCGAAGCAGATGAAAGTCTGCAACATAAAAAGGGTAAGCAAGCTGGGACATTGACCAAATTGGGGTTGGACGTGCTCGCTAAGTATGATCGCGTGGAGGAAGCCACACTGGTATTTGAAAGGTATGAATTACTTAAAGAAGAATATGGCGTGTATGACTTTAGCGATATCTTGCGTATCACCGTAGATACCGTGACGAAACAAGAGACGCTTCGCGCAGATCTTATGGAGCGGTTTCAATATATTCTTGCAGATGAACATCAGGACGCAAACGCGCTCCAACACCATCTTCTTGAGCTTTTTGCTTACGATGATGTACCAAATCTTTTTGTGGTTGGTGATGCAAAACAGGCAATTTATCGTTTCCAAGGAGCAGACCTCGGTGGCTTTACTGAATTCACTACTCGTTTTCCAAGCGCAAAAGTTGTCACGCTCTCCACGTCATTTCGTTCTATCCAACATATATTAGACACATCTCACTCTGTAATTGAATCAACAGGTAAGCATGAGCGCCTAGCTTCAAGTCGTGACGGCTCTCTGCACGGAGTGTTTCTTATGCCAGCAAGCGACCCTCTTGATGAGCGTACTAAAGTTGTAACAAAGATTGATGACTTGATTACAGACGGAGTACCGCCACATGAGATTGCAATTATTGTGCGAACGAATGAGTCTGCAAGTCTTTTCGCGAAGACTCTTTCTGCGTGCGGAATCCCCGCACTACGTGCTGGAGATTTGTCTTTAACTGGAACACCGCTAATGCGCACACTGATGGCACTCATGACATATGTTGGTAATCCGTCTCGTATAAACTCATTACGTATCGCTCTTCTTGCTCCATGGTGGAATGTACCTGCAAAAGAAATGCTTATTTTGCTCAATACCTCTTATGATAAAGAACTGGTTGTACGTTTGGGACATTCATTTCCGCAGATTGCAAAGGTATTAGCTGAAAGTGTATCTTATGCTCAAGCAAATACTCCAGCTGAGTGCTTCTCTTTACTTTTCAGTGCTTCGGGTGCTCGCGACTATTTCTTATCGCATGCTGAACACTTTGATGAGATTGCGCTTATACGTAGACTCATGATGCATCTGGAAGAAGCAGCGGTTCTTAAGGAAGCATATACGTTTAGTGAGGCAATGACTGTATTACATCAAGCACTTGAGCATGGTCTTTCGCCTGTGAAGGTTTCTGCTACTGAGCGCGAAGGTCATATTACTGTCATCACTGCACACAAGGCTAAAGGAATGGAATTTGAACATGTGTTTGTCGCTAATTGTACAGAACAAGGATGGGAAAAAGGTGGGAAACGCTCCGCGTTACCGTCTCCGTTTGATGATATTGATACGCATGAAGATGCACGACGTTTGTTTTATGTAGCACTTACACGCGCTAAGAATTGTGCTTATCTTTCATATGCTGTGGAGAGTGCTGAGGGTAGGGAAAGAGAGCTGTCCACTCTTGTGCCACCAAATCTTGATGTACTTGTCCAGTCTAGTGAACCATTGCCTACTCTACACACGAATGTCTCTACACCCAAGGTGGTGAAAGAAGTCGTGGAAGTATTTCTTTCCAGAAAAGGACTGTCACCATCATCAGTTAATGAGTACTTGGATTCTCCAGCAACATTCTTTGTTAGGAGAGTGCTGCGCCTTCATGAGCCACCCATACCAGCATTAGTGTACGGTAATGCTGTTCATGCATCCATCGCAGAATTACTTGCCGGAGCAAGCATAGATGATGCGGAGCGTATATTGTACGCGTCCTTTAATAACTCATTGCTTCCGCGTGATGGGAAATTCCAGAACCTACAAAAAGATGCTCATGATGCACTAGTTGCCTGCGCCCAATCACTGAAAGAGCTTGGAGAAGTTCTTTATATTGAAAAAGCATTTAGTTTAATTCAGTCATATTCAGATGGTGATGTTGTGTTAGGCGGTAAAGTAGACGCAGTGTTCAAGACAGCAAAAGGGCTTTGTGTTGTAGATTTTAAGACAGGCAGTTCAGTAAGTGCAAAAAATGATGGATACGCTCGACAACTTGCTCTGTACGCCTCGTTACTTGAATCTAATGGCGAAGATGTAACTGAGGGTGCGCTTGTACAAATATCGCCAAAGGGAATGAAGAAAGTCCCTGTACCAATAGAAAGTGATGAGCGGAAAGTGGCGCTGGCAGATGTAGACACAGTGGTTGCAGAGTTGAGGAGCGGACAGTGGCGTCGTGGTGAAGTTTCAGAATACGATGTGGTTTTAGAGCTTCTTAAATAGGTTATAATTAATCAAGGTCAGAAGGAGGGTTCCCGATGTTTTCTTTTCTTGATCATTACGAGCCTCTCGAACTAATAATTACCTTGTGGGCAATTATTATGTTTGGGGTAGTAGTCTGGTGCGAATTGCCACGCTTGACACAAGCGACATTTGGTTCGTATGAAGATACGAATTAGGATTAATTTGCGTTAAGATTTTTTTTGATTAAAGCTCCCTATGGGAGCTTTCTTATTTAATCTTATAGAGTAGAGTCTGTACGATCGTCTTTACATCTTCATATGTATAAACTCCTGAGATTACAGCTGGCGCCTGCCCGTTTGCGATTATGAGAGTATACGGAGCGCCATTTGCTCCTATTGATATACCGTTTGTGCGGTCTGCATCAATTCCATCACCAAATATACTTTGAGCATTCTGCATACATTCGGCAAATAATGAGGGGTTTGCACCTATTGCTTGCGCAAACGCACCATGGTTTTTTGGATCGGTTGGTTGGTTTTCAAATAACGCATCAGTAAAAGCCCAAAAAGCGTCATTGCCAGCAACACTTGCTACACACTCACTTGCCAGAGCATGTTTCCTCGCGTTCTCATGTTTCTCAGTAATTGGGAAATGACGAAATACCCACGCCACATCACCACTGGAGCCAAAATCTGATATAACACGGTGAAGAGTTGAGTGAAAAATCTTACAGTATTCACAGTCAAAATCTGAGTATTCAATAATAAGAACCGAAGCTGTTGGATTACCAAGTATGTGATCATCTGCAGATAATGGACGAACCAAAGAAGTGTTATCTTTGTTGTTAGAATTGAAGACAGAACTTTTTGTAGAGGTGTTTGTATATACTGCTCCTGCAATAATTACCCCACCAATCAAAATAGCAATTGAAATAGTGTGTTGCGTTTTCATGTACCAATAGTACTACAATGGGAGTGCGTGTGTGAGCGCGGGGGAGTCGTCAGATGGCTTCAACCAATTGGACGTATTGATTTTCATGTCACGTTTCTCACGTAAATCCTTATATTTTAGTATCCCATGCGTAAGTGCATAGTCATATATTTCTTTAGTTATACGCACATCTTCAACGCAGTATTCACGCACCTTCTCTTTTTCTCCAGCTTGCCACCAAATTACAGCCTGAGCGCCATCACCACCTTTCCCTCGCCCAAGTGTAGCTTCAGCAATTGATTGAAGTCGTATACGCCTGCCGAGCACTTGCTGTACCTCAACTAATAGGTCAAGTGAGCGGATGCTAGTTAGATCTCCGGGGTAGTATCGATTTAGGAGCGGAATGTCAAAAGAGTCAGAATTGTACCCTATAAGCATGTCAGCACTTTCAAGTATTGGCCAAAGTCTATGAAGATCCTCTTGAAGAAAAGAAGAGTAAGAATCAGTCTCAGAGTCATATATTGCTACAACAGTGAGTTCTTGCTCGTTTACATCCACTCGTCCACGCGTGAATCCATTTCTTGATGTACTTTCAATATCAAAAACAATGTAATGCATATATAAATTTACTACTAACTACCAGCGCGCATGCGCGCTGGTAGTTCAGTCTTGGCAAGGGCCGACTCTTCTCCGGTAGCAAGGATTTTCATTCGTACAGTGTCTGATTTCTTCTCCTCGCTACCATAAGCAAGAAAGAGTGGAATACTTCGCTTGACTGCATCTTTTATCTGATCCCCAAGCGATTTCTCAGTCAGATTAACAAATACACGGCCACCTTTTTCACGTAATTCTTTCGCAAAGATTTGTGCTCCCACTCGGTCTTCCGGTGTTGGTGTACCAAGGTAAAGTTGAGGCGCACTCCCTGTACTTGGTACATTTAAGGAATGAGTATACAGAAAGTCAGATAAAGTTATGTCTCCCATACCAAATCCGACAGCAGGTGCTGGACTTGCTCCGAATAGGGAAACTAGCTCATCATATCTACCGCCACCGAAAATAGATCGTGGGTTTTCTGTACTGGTATCAAATACTTCAAACACTATACCTGTATAGTAGTCAAACCCACGCGTTATAAGTGGGTCGAAGACAACATTACCAACCCCTCTTCGCTTAAGTGTTTCTAAAGTATCTAGCAAGTGCTTTTTCTCTCGTGCGACATCTGGATCGCTACTAGATTGTTCAATAAAGTTGAGTGGATCTTTGTTTGTAAATACGGAAACGGCAGTTTTAAATTCATCTGCTGACA
Organism: Minisyncoccia bacterium; assembly: GCA_041623915.1. Taxonomy (GTDB): domain Bacteria; phylum Patescibacteriota; class Minisyncoccia; order Phycocordibacterales; family Phycocordibacteraceae; genus C7867-001. The sequence goes on from JBFJWB010000025.1 coordinate 5,138, forward strand.
TCTTCGCTTTACGATCCAATAGGCGTACATAACGCGCAATTGCCCCGCCTGATAACCCAGCAGCAGCGCAAGCTGCATTCAGAAGTGGACGCGAATTAATGCGTACTATAAAATCACTTTCTTTTGCTCCAAATGCTTTCAATATCTCTGAAGCTATTATTATTATTTCTATATCTGCCTCCCCAGAAGGAAGACCAATAAGGTCTACGTTTGCTTGATAGTGTTCGCGCAAACGACCGCGCTGAGGGCGTTCGTATCTAAATAAGTTTGGTATAGAAAACCAGCGAAGTGGAAATGGCAATTCTCTGCGCTTAGCGGCTACCATTCGCGCCAAAGTTGGAGTCATCTCTGGACGAATGGTTACTCTACGATCGCCACGATCAAGGAATGTGTATGTTTGTTCGTTAACAATCTCTTCCGAAGTCTTAGCCTCGTATATGTCTGAACGCTCAAGTGGCGATGCATTGTATTCCTCGTAACCCCATTTAGCTAGGGTAGAGCGGATTGTAGAAAATATGCCATTAATACGTTCCCAGTCTTTGGGATAGAAGTCTCTTACGCCTTTATATGGATCAGTGGAAGGTTTGCTCGCCATTAGGCGATTTTAACATGCTCAACTAGATGCTTCTATGTCCCATTCCCGTCATTTTCTGGTACGTATTTCAATATAAGGTCGCGCATTCGATTTGGGATAGGTATGCCTCGCATATGAAATTCATTAACTGCACCAGCACTTTGTACATTTATGTCACCAATATCTAATAGAGAAGGAATTATACCGTTTATGGTTGTCGTTACGTCTTGCACGCGATTTAGAAATAAACTGGAAACTTCTCTGTTAAAGAAATTGACTTGTTCTATATCAACTATTCGTGAATTTGTAAGCACCCATACGTTTAGAAAATATTTTGTAAAAGCTCCCCATGCGACGGTCCAAACTAGCAAAAGCCATATACCAAGCAATGCACGTCCAATTGGTGCGGAAAAATCTATATTAATGCCATAGTTTGTAATGGCTGGTATAAAGGAAAGTAATGCTGGAAGTGAAAATGGCAATAAAGCTAAGATTGCATATGGTAGTAGCTCAATAAGAAACAGAAACCAGTGCTTCCGCACTTGTTTGATAACATGTTCTCCACGCTCTAGTTCAAATTCTTTCATAAGTTATAAGAAGAGATTGCCTGAAAGTGCAAGTGCAATTAGCGCAAAGGAAACCAGCAAATGTATTCCAATAGCAGGGAATGCAATTGAAGATGCGTGTGAATACTTTAGCCAATGATATGTCGCTACAGCACTGTATATTGCCCAAATAGCAAAAACCACATACAAACTGTACGACACTATTGACGCGGTAGATATTGTTGTGAAGCCATCAAATAATTCAGAAGGTGATTGGAATAAATGAAGCGGTTCCTGAGTCATTGTTCTTATGATACCACCACTACACGTGGCGCAGAGTATTGATCTTGCAATGTTTTTGCGTAATATCCAGCTTCAGTGAATAATACGCACGCTTCATCAGCGTGTTTTTCGTCACACTCAATCCATGCTTCTCCACCTTCGGCTAAGTTGTTAGGAAGTGATTGAGCTATTCGTCTGATAATCGCAAGCCCATCTACTCCACTAAAGAGTGCCGAGTGAGGCTCGTAATTTATAACACTTGCGTCAAGGATACGACCGGTAGGAACGTATGGTGGATTTACTGCAATGACGTCAAATTTTTGATTAGAAAATGGAGCAAACAAGTCTCCAATGCCTATGTGCGCTCTACTGGCATCCAAGTCATTGCAAGATATGTTTTTACGTATAGCCGTTTCATGATTAGGTTCAATCTCTCCAAAATAGACCACAGCATTAGGTAATCGATTAAGCGCTGAGCATCCTATAGCGCCACTTCCTGAGCATAGATCTAGAAATTTCATTGAATCATCAACAGGAATACTTTTTTGGAGGTGTTGGATAAGCTTATCTACCCACCACTCAGTTTCAGGTCGTGGTATGAGCGGTTTACTTGTTAAGTCTATGGAAAGTCCAAGGAAGGGAATATGACCAATTACGTAAGCCAATGGCTCGCCATCCAGTAATCGTTTACAGTCTTCGTGAAAGGCTATAGATTCTACCCCTTCATATTTTTCCACAAGGAGCCAGCGCTCATCTTTATTCATGTTTATATGGTACGATACTTTGCATGAGATTTCATTTTTGGTACACAACACTATCACTTTTTTTTGCGTCGCTTGCTGTAGCCGCTTACTTGTGGCTTTCTGCTCTTGGGAATCTTGCATCATGGGTTCCTTTGGCAGATTTCTTTCTTATAGCATTCGCTATATCTAGGCTTGTACGCCTTTTCACTTACGATGCAATAACTGCATTTATTCGTGAATGGTTTGCTAACGCAGATACAGCCACCCTAAAGGGCGCGCTTGGCACGCTAGTAAATTGTCCTTGGTGCACAGGTTTATGGTTCTCTCTTGTGGTTGTCTTTTTCTACTTCCTTACTCCAATAGCATGGTACGCCATATTAGTGCTCGCGCTATCTTCAGTAGCTTCATTCTTTCAGATCCTTACAAATTTGGTCGGGTGGAGTGCTGAAGCAAAAAAGCGTGAAGCGCAATCAATTCTTCCTCGTTAATTTATATACAAAAATAAACACCACGCGCCTAGGCGCGTGG
>JBFJWB010000026.1:0-7717 GCA_041623915.1 Minisyncoccia bacterium
GATGACTCCACTAGCCGCAAGTGTTGCGTCTCCTGAAAGCGTTACGAATGTCGGTACTCCAGAAGCGTTAGCGAGAAGCATCTGTCCAGACGTACCTGCTGCGGTAACACCAACTGCGCTAGTACCATTTCCGTATACAAGGCCATTTGATGTTAGTGATGTAGCTCCTGTTCCGCCGTTGGCAACATCAACAGTTCCAAGAGACAGTGTAAGTGGTGAAGACCCAATAACAACAGTTGAACCAGAGATTGACAGCGGGCTTGATGCAGAGATTGTTGTTGTTGAAACATTTCCCAATGTTGAAGGTGTACCGTTACCAGTCCAATACGCCAAACTTCCGACATTTGGTGTTGTTGAAGTGCCAACATTTCCAGAAACTGTACTTGAAATTGTGATTGAGCCTGAACCGTTAACGATAGATACGCCAGTACCAGCGATAAGAGCAGACACATCGTATCCCGATCCGTTTCCAATTAACAATTGACCATTACTTGGAGTTGTTGATACTCCAGTCCCTCCGTTTGATATACCAAGCGCTCCAGTAACTTCACTTGAACTTAGGTCTACTGCAGATGAAGTTATTACTCCTGATGAATTTGCATGCAATATTCCTGCACTCAGATCAGAAAAAGTAATTGCTCCAGACGATGTGATCCCTGCAGAGGAAAGAGCCCCAGCAATTGTGAGCGCTCCAGTTGCAGAGAGAGAATTTGATGATGAGAAAAATTGAACAGCTCCCGTACCGCCACCGCCCTGAATTAAAAGTGTATTAGTTCCACTTGCATTGATTTGTGGATTTGTTCCAGACAAAGCAAGGTTCCCATTTGTTAATACTGGAATATTACTTCCAGTTGGCGACTGTGATGCGGAAAAACCTCCCAGAGTCGATGCGTTAACAGCGAATCCTGATGAGAGCACTCGCTGACGTGGCGACAATGATTCAAAAGTAACACCAGTACACGAGCCCCCTACTTGCGATGCGACTTCTATGTTCAGATACACTTCATCGTTATCTTCAAAATTAAAATCTAAACTATCACCACCTGCTGCAGTATCTCCAATTCCGACATTGAAGACTCCATTCTTAACGTTTACCGTCATGGTTGATGGTGTGCCAGCTGGCCATACTCGTGTATCAGGACTCCCTGGTGTAGCGTCAGTGTACAGAGAGAACCGAAAACAAAAATCTGCTCCAGTACCGCCAAGCAGATTTCCGTTTGAGTCAAGCAATCGACCTTGTTGATTCAATATTTCAGGCACACCAGTTGCGGCCATAACACCTGCAAAAGGCAACATGGAGACGATTGCCAATAGCAACACAAAAAAGACTCGCTTTGATGCGATACAAGCCTTATGGTAAACAGGTTGTAATAAATTTCTATTCACGGCGTTATAGGTATTATTTTACTACGCGAAAATAGCAATATAGTTAGTAGCTACGGTGTTTTTTGACTCAACAGACACTATTGTTGTGTACTGTTGTAGCTTCAAGAACAGGCGAAATAGGTCTTTAACTTTTAAATTCTTCTTAGTGTGAAAAAGGCAGCTCGTTTTAAGTGATTCAAATATATATAGCTTATATAGAGGCTACTCGGCTATCCGAGATTGAATATCTAATGTACAGAAAAGCATTTTCCAATCTCGCCCACGCAAGAAACTATATATTCTTTAGTCTGCACGACAAACTAGTGACACAAAACAGTGCGCAGAGATGGGTTTACATGTACGATTATCGCCAATGGAAGACCTTGGTAAACTACTTCCCGCTTCTTATTTTGCAGATGACGCTTTGCTAGTCGCAAAAAAGCTACTGGGGAAAACTCTTAAAAAAGGGACTGTTAGCGGAATGATTGTAGAGACAGAAGCGTACATTACAGATTCCGCTTCGCATGCATTTCGTGCAACCAAGCGTAGCAAATTGATGCGTGAGACTTATGGACACTGGTATGTGCATTTCACTTACGGCATGCACTGGTGTGCAAACATAACCACGAACAAAAATGGAGCAGGTGCTGTACTCATTCGTGCTGTAGAGCCACTAACTGGTATTGCGCACATGAAAAAACGAAGAGGGAAAGAGTGCTTGCGGGATTTGTGTTCTGGCCCATCTAAACTATGTCAAGCATTTTGTATAGACGGCAAAGATAACGCCACAGAGATTGGAGAGACATGTTCCGTGTATGACGCTCCAAATATCTCAAAGGAAAATATAGTAGCTACTGGTCGCATAGGTATTCGCACAGCCACAACACTTCCGTGGCGTTTTTATATAAAAGGAAATCCTTTTATATCTCGTTAACGGCGCGCTTTGTTTCTCTCGTTCTCGTTCAGAAATTGTTTTCGTACTCGTACATTCTCTGGAGTAATCTCTAGGTACTCGTCATTATCAATGAGCTCAAGACCGCGCTCAATTGTAATCTCATATGCGGGAATTAGATCAATTGATTCATCAGTACCACTAGCGCGCACATTAGTAAGGTTTTTGTTTTTGGTTGGATTTACTAACATCTCCTCCCCTTTTGATGTATTACCTATCACCATACCTTCATACACTTCCGTGGCTGGCTTTATGTAAAGTGTTCCACGATCTTGCAAATTCCAAAGTGAGTATCCAAGAGCTTTCCCTGTTGCCATAGAAACCATAGACCCGACTTGTCGCTTCTTTATCTCCCCTTTGTAGTAAGCCTTGAATTCAATAAAACGAGAAGAGAGTATTCCTTCTCCTTTTGTGTCCACAACAAACTGATTTTTGTAACCCAAAAGTCCACGAGTTGGCCCAGAAAGTACAAGACGCACTCCGGAACCTTCTGGCTTTAAGTCTTGTAACTGAAAACCGCGCTGACCAAGTTTTTCAATGATGACTCCTTGAAATTCACTTGGTGAATCTATTATCACTTCTTCATATGGCTCAAGTTTCTGACCTTCTTTCTCGTGAGTAATAACTTGTGGCTGAGACACTTGTAATTCGTAACCTTCTCGACGCATTGTTTCTAGAAGAATTGCTATATGTAATTCGCCTCGTCCTGACACCTTGAACACATCAGATGAATCAAATTCTACGCGCAGACCCACATTCACTTCCAACTCTTTCTCTAGACGCTCTCTTATCTGGCGACTAGTAACAAACTTTCCTTCCTTTCCTGCAAATGGAGAGTTGTTAACTAGGAAATTAAGCGTAATGGTTGGCTCGTCCACAGCAATAGCGGTCAACGGCTCTATTGATTCGTCAGTTGTTATTGTCTCTCCAATAAAAATATCTGGTAGCCCCCCGAGAACTACAATATCTCCTGCCGACGCTTCTGTTGCCTCTATCCTTTGCAGACCGTTAAACGTAAATATTTTTGTAATACGACCTGAACGCGTCTCTCCGTTTGCCTTCTTTATAAAAACAGTCTGATTGGGACGTACAGTACCGTCATATATGCGACCTACCGCAAGTCGTCCTAGGAAATTATCATAAGCTAAATTAAATGGCTGGAGTGTAAGTGGAGCGTCATTGGAACGCCCCTCTGATGCTGCTGGCACATGTTCAAGAATGGTATCAAGAAGCGGTGTAAGATCTTTGCGTTCATCATCAAGTTGTTTCATTGCGACACCATCGCGCCCAATAGCATACACCACGGGGAAATCGCTTTGCTCATCAGAAGCACCCAAATCAAGAAAGAGCTCTAATACCTGCTCCTCTGCCCGAGCAGAGTCGGCGGCAGGTTTATCAATTTTATTTAAGACTACTATTGGTTTTAGCCCTAGTTCAAGTGATTTCTTAAGTACAAAACGCGTTTGTGGCATAGGACCTTCTTGAGCGTCCACCACCAAAAGCACTGAATCTATTGAGCGTAGTACTCGCTCAACTTCACTACCGAAATCTGCGTGCCCAGGAGTATCTACAATATTAATCTTCGTATCTTTGTATGTAACAGCGGCGTTTTTTGCATAAATAGTGATGCCGCGCTCTTGTTCCAATTTATTGGAATCCATTGACGAGTCGTCCGTTACAGCGCCAGTTTGCTTGAGCAGAGCATCAGTTAACGTGGTCTTCCCATGATCCACGTGAGCAATAATCGCTATGTTTCGTATCTCTTGCATGAAAATAAAAAGCCCCAAGGGCCGATTAGGGTAAGAATACTAATGAAACACTTCCTAGTCAATAGGTCCTTCTTTATATTCTTACTGCCTGAGACCAAGACCCGTACGGATAAGATGTATGTTTATCGCGAGGAAAATGACGGCAAGACCAACGAGAAGGCCCACCGAAAACACTATGGAGGTATCAGATGTGCCGAGGAACCCGTATCGAAACCCATTAATGATATAGAAGACTGGATCAAGTCGTGTAACCATCCCCCAGAAAGCCGGTAAGGATTCTACTGAGTAGAATACGCCTCCTAAGTAAATTAGTGGAGTCAACACAAAAGTAGGAATGATATTGATACCATCCATTGATTTTGCATATACTCCATTCACGAGTCCGGCAAGTGAGCACACGAGACTGGTCAACACCAAAAAACCAAACACCACCGCAAAACTGTGAACAACAAGATTAGTGAAAAATAACGAAACTAACAGTACCAATACGCCTATAGTAACGCCACGAATAAGACCCCCTGTTATGAACCCAGCAACCAAAATCCAAGGAGGTGTTGGCGAAACAAGAACACTGTCAATAGTACGTCCAAAGAATTTGTTTGTGAACATAACAAATGAAGTATTTGCATAGGAATTAGTGATCACGGCGAGCATCACCAATCCAGGCACAACGAAGAGAATATATGGGACATCACTCACTTCCCCAATCCTAGAACCTAAGAATGCCCCGAACACGAGAAAATACAAAACAGATGTCACTATGGCCGGAAGAAACGTTTGTGGCCAGATACGAAACATGCGAAGCAAGTCCTTGCGGACGATAGTATAAAAAGAAATCCATTTTTCGTACGTACCCATACTTATTGAGTAAGCTTAAGAAACACATCTTCAAGACGTCCTGTTCTGTACCCATCCACAGTCTTTTCTCCATCATGAAGCGCGAGGATTTCATCCATTGTGCCATTAGCCACAATCTCCCCCTTACCAATGATCGCAACGTGCTTGCACAATTGTTCCGCCTCTTCAAGATAATGAGTAGTAAGGAGTATTGTCACGCCTTTTTTTGTTAGTGTTTTTAAATACTCCCACATGGAGTGGCGTAGCTCCACATCCACTCCTGCCGTTGGCTCATCCAATATAAGTAGTTTTGGTTCATTTATTATGCCCTGTGCAATCATGAGTCTGCGTTTCATACCTCCTGACAATTTTGCAGACTGTTCATCGCGTTTATCATACAATCCTAAATCCTTAAGGATTTGCTCTGCACGAGGAACAGCAATTGAACGAGGTATTCCATAGTAACCTGCTTGATTTACAACAATATCAATTGGCTTCTCAAAAGGATTCATGGTTATTTCTTGTGGCACAAGTCCGATATTTGCGCGCGCTTCCTCTGCATTAAAATCAATATCCTTCCCAAACACTTTCACAGTGCCACTGGTTTTAGTTACCAACCCAGTGAGTAACCCAATTAGCGTAGTTTTGCCCGCGCCGTTCGGACCAAGAAGAGCGAAAAAATCCCCAGCAGGCACATCAAGAGATACTCCTTTTAGTGCCGTTGTACCATCTTTATATGTCTTCTTTAGATTGGTAAGGGATAGGGCTGGAGCAGTGTTCATAGACCGCCCAATTTTAACACGATGTTCTGTGTGTTACGTCTAAACACTATACAGCGAGATGTTATCGTATACTTATGAATAATCGTTTTACTAATTGGCACGATGCACACAAGAAGCATCGCTCACTCGGTGCACAGTTTGCTGATTTAATCGCTCGCGCAATTGGTTCGTGGCCATTCCTGATTACCCAGACTATATTTGTAGTGTCATGGATCACGCTTAATATTCTAGGCGTCATCTCACGATGGGATCCTTGGCCATTTATATTACTTAACCTGTTATTTTCATTACAGGCCGCCTACGCAGCTCCAATTATCATGATGGCTCAAAACCGCCAAGTTGATCGCGATCGCCATCACGCAGAAGCAGACTACCAGACGAACCTAGAAGCAAAACGTGAGATTGAAGATCTGCAGATGCGTCTTGGACGTATTGAGGAAGAAAAGTTAAATCGCATTATTGCCTTACTTGAGAATAAGCGATAAGAAGTTTCGATAAAATACAGAACCCTCCTATATATGGAAGAGGGTTCTGTATTTTACGCTTTGGAACTGAATTATGAACAGTGAGATTTATATGGCTCTTTGCAAACCTACACTGCTGGGAGCTCAACCGTAAAGACAGATCCCTTGTTTTGCCCTTCGGATTCAGCACGAATGGTACCGCCATGCGCCTCTACAATGTTCTTGGCGATGAAGAGTCCGTAGCCAGTAGAGTGCACGTTTATCTTTTGTGAATCCTTACCATGACCACCTTCAGTAAATAGTCGTTTTTTGTCTTCTTCAGTAATACCAACACCGGAATCTTTCACAACAAATAGAATCTTTCCTTCTTGTTTTTTAAGAGAAACTTCAACAGATCCGCTCGGCGTGTAGTTCAAAGCGTTTTCAATAAGATTGCGTAATACATGATCACAAATTTCTGCTTTATCTCCGTTGACGGTGTATGGTTCGCCAGAATCTTCTGCTGTAAATGAGATTGTAAGATTTTTTCGTTCGGCCATCGGATGGGCGGTTTGCACTGCTTTTTCTGTAAGTTCGCGCATATTAAATGGCGCCTTGGCGTATGTAACGGTTCCCTTCTTCTGATTGGACGCCTTAAGTAGAGCGGTCACGGAATACACTCCATCGCGTGCTTGTGCAAGAGCACGTGTTACAAATTCCTTCGCTTCTTTTGGCAATGTCCCCATATCCCCTTCGGCAAGCGCAGCGAATGCTCCCTGATCCTTCGTCAAGAAACCTTTAACCTCGTGGCCCACGAAGTGAAGAAGTGTTTCTTGTCGTTTGTTGGTCTCTTTCAAGTCTCCAGCAAGTTTTTCAATCTTCTCTCGCTGCTCTATTTCCCGCTTTACTCCCCGATTAAATAAGTAGCCAAATATACCCGTAAGCACTAACGTGATGGCTGTCAAAATTTGGTTTACTGTACTCGTGATGAAAAGATATTGAGAACCTATAATAATCAACAGGACATAGGTTAAGATCCTGACACCAAAAGCCTTGAATTCAAATAGATTAAGATCTGTGACCGAAAACACAATCAGTATGAGGAATACCGGCAGGACAAAGAGCCCGTACAACTGCATCTCGTAATATGCCGTTACTGACGCGAGATATGACGTGAGTGCAAACGTTAACAAAAACAAGACCAATGCCATACCAACTACGGCCACTTGTTTCCTGTGTGCCACTTTCTTTGCAAAACCCCAAAACATAAAGAACACTATGGAAATTATTGAGACGATTTCCACGAATAGCCGGTACTTCGTCAAGAAACTGTTCTCAAGTGATTCGCAAACAGCATGATCAAAACCGAGGGTTGCCTGACCAAAAAAAGTAATAAGAAATCCAGGAACTAGCAAGAGTACAAAAAATAGTTTCTGCCATAAAGATACACCTTCCCCTTTCACAAGCATGGCAAAGAAAAAAGCGGCTAGTGTGAAGAATATTATGTCGAGATAGTCAATGAAAGACCAGAAGAAATACACCAGGTGGTAGCTTGGATTTGTCCACAAA
>JBFJWB010000027.1:0-7273 GCA_041623915.1 Minisyncoccia bacterium
AAGTACGGTTTCAGAGATTGTGGCCTCTTCATTCCAGCAAGGTACTATAATTGCCACTGAAGGCAGGTCATTACCTTTTGCGGGGACTCTCTTACGAGCTTCTTTTGCTGGATGCGACAATAGAGTAACCAACACGAATGATTCAAAGAATATCGCGATGAATAGAAAGGGGTAAGCCAGTACTTCCGGACCCATAATATGGACACTATAGCACGCGCAGTGGCTTAAAAACAGCTCATACTGACGAACTCTTATTTCTATATTGATTCAATATTTGCTATATTTCTTGTATGAGCCAAGGTCGTCTTCACCCAATTACAATCGCCATTCGCGACATTGCGGACATATTTGGGAAAATGGGTTTCGGAGTAGCTTATGGTCCGGAGCTTGAAAGTGAACATTACAATTTTGATGCGCTACGTGTTGCTAAAGATCATCCTGCACGTGATATGCAGGATACATTCTGGATTGATAAAGAAAAGGGAAGCGTATTGAGGACGCAAACCACATCAGTGACCATGCGTGAACTGGAAAAACTTTCTAAGAATGGAAAGAGCGAAGCGCGTATGATTTGTCCTGGTAAAGTGTTCCGCAATGAGGCAACTGACGCAACGCACGAAGCGCAATTCTATCAACTAGAAGGATTTGCTATTGGACCAGTGGGAACAGTGACGCTCGCGCATCTTAAGGGAACTCTAGAATCTTTTTATAAAGAGTATCTTGGTCCTGATGTTAAGGTGCGGTTTAGGCCCTCTTTCTTTCCTTTTACTGAGCCTTCAGTAGAAGTTGATGCATGGTACGAAGCAGAAGGTTCCGAAGGCAAATGGCTTGAGATGAATGGAGGGGGAATGCTTCACCCTGAAGTGCTTGCCGAGGCAGGTCTTAACCCAAAGGAGGTGCAGGGCTTTGCGTGGGGAGGGGGAATAGAGCGCCTTCTGATGGTTAAGTACGGTATTCCAGACGTGCGTCTTTTCCACTCTGGAGATGTTCGTTTCGTATACGCTTTTGATGCACCATGAAGATTTCATACAATTGGCTACAAGGATATTTTGATAAACCACTGCCGAGAATAGAAAAGGTAGCAGAATCATATACTTTTCATTCGTTTGAAATAGATGAGGTGGATGGCGATATGCTGGATGTAAACGTGCTTCCAAATCGCTCAGCAGATTGTCTTTCTCATCGCGGTCTTGCAAAATCGCTTTCAGCAATTCTAAACATTCCAATGAAGCGAGATCCTCTCGCAGAAGATCTTCCAGATAAGTTGCCGAGCAAAGATCTGTCTGTATCAATTAAGGATGCAGATCTTGTTTCTAGGTATATGTGCGCTCGTGTTGAAGGAGTGAAAATCGGACCATCACCTGATTGGTTACGCGAAGCAATTGAAGCAGTTGGACAACGTTCAATTAACAATGTTGTAGATGCAACAAATTATGTAATGCTTGATATCGGCCAACCACTACATGCATTTGATGCTACGAAGATTCCAGAAGGGGCTATAGCTATTCGCCGAGCTAAAGATAATGAGAAGATTACTATTCTCGGTGGTGAAGAATGCTCCCTGACAAATGAGATGTTAGTCGTGACAGCATATCAGAATGATACTCCGCTTGCGGTTGCTGGCGTTAAGGGCGGTGTTGGAGCTGAACTGTCTGAAGAGACAACAGATATCATTGTGGAATCCGCAAACTTTGACGGCGTAAGCGTACGTCGAACAGCACAAAACCTGAAACTCTTTACAGATGCATCTTTGCGTTTTCAGAATCGTCCTACTCCAGAATTAGTCGCATACGGTATGCGTGATGTTTTGAAATTAATTACAAAAATCGCTGGAGGTGAAGTTGTGGCGCTGGCTGACGAATACACATCTCCTCCGCAGACAGCTACTCCTGTACTTGTATCCTTATCACATGTGAATGAGCTTCTAGGCAGTAATTTTACTCATGATGAGGTAATTGGCGCTTATGAACGCCTTGGGTTTAAGTGCATTGTCTCTGGTGATGTAATTACCGTAACTCCACCTTTTGAGCGTACAGATATACTTATACCAGAGGATTTAATTGAAGAGGCTGTGCAGATATTAGGATATGATCGCGTTAAGAGTGATCTTCTTCCAGATACACAAACGAAGCCAGATCAATCTCAATTTCGAGGAATTGAGAAGGCGAAAGATCAACTTGTTGCTGATGGTTTTACGGAAATAAGCACACAGTCTTTTGCTAAACGAGGGGACATCGTATTAGCTAATCCTTTAGATAAAGAGAAACCAGCATTGCGTACCAGTCTAAAGGAAAATATGCAGGAAGCACTTGCTAAAGCAAGACAATATTCACCAAGATTTCTACCGCCCAAAGAACATCCAAAGTTATTTGAGATTGGTACAGTTTTTTTAAAAAATATAGAGAAGATTGAAATCGAAACGTCTGAAAATACTCAATTACCTAAACTAGAACCCTCAACGGATTATAAACCTAAGAAAGAGACTCTCGGTAAGTATCGTAAGTTTTCTATATATCCTTTTGTCTTGCGTGATATTGCTCTGTGGGTACCTTATGGAATCAAATCAGATACAGTATCTGATTTGATTGTTGCAAACGCAGGTAAGTTGCTAGTTAGGATTGATATATTTGATACGTTTGAGAAAGACGGTCGAGTGTCTTATGCATTTCGTCTTGTGTTTGAATCAATGGAGAAGACTCTTACGGATGAGGAGGTGAATTTCTGCATGGAATCTGTAAACAAAGCCGCAGAAGCTAATGGATATGAAGTACGATAATTCTATGGACAAACACATTTATTTTGTTAGACATGGGAAGAGTGAGAGTAACGCAGACGGTATATGTAGAGGTCCTAATATAAAATTGGTAGATCATGGAAGGGAGGAGGCGCGAGCAGTTGGTGAGCGTATAAAACGCATCGGCGTAGATGCTCTTATTACAAGTACATTCCCTCGTGCAATTGAGACAGGAGAAATAATCGGAGAGAGTATAAATTTACCAATAGTGCATGAAGCATCTTTGGTTGAATGGGAGTATCCAACTGTTATACATGGTCGGCATCGGGATGAGCCCGAAGTTAAAGACATTCTCGGTGTGTGGTTTTCCGAACCTGCAAATCCGCATAAACGTCATTCAGATGAGCCTACATTTTCAGATCTTATGCTTCGTGCCAAACAAGCATCTTCTTTTCTAGAGTCTTATGAAGCAAAGAAGATGTGCGTGGTGACGCACTGCTCGTTTCTAAAAGTGCTTATAGGTCAGATGGTGTTCGGAGATCTTTTTACAAAAGAACTATTTATACGAATGCATAATGGCGCACATATAAGTAATACTGGGATCACATACGTACATCTTAGCGAAGATGGTGTATGGAAACTTATCTCTTGGAACGATTATGCACACCTTGGTTAAGCATGGATTCACGTGTGTATTTGTGGTAATATAGAAAGTAATAAACATGGCAGAAAAGGCTAAAACAAAGGGTAAAATCAACAGCGCCAAAAGCGCTGTGAATAGCTATGATGCGTCTTCCATTACAGTTCTTGAGGGTCTAGAACCTGTAAGAAAGCGTCCTGGAATGTACATTGGCACTACTGGTCCAGAAGGTTTGCACCATCTGATATGGGAGATTTTTGATAATGCTCGAGATGAAGCGATGGGCTTGCACGCAAACGAAATTGAGGTAGCTCTTTTGCCTGATGGGTATGTAAGAGTTGCAGATAATGGGCGAGGTATTCCTACAGGTATTCATCCTAAGACTAAAGTCTCTGCTCTTGAGACAATAATGACAACACTGCATGCCGGCGGAAAATTTGGTGGGGAAGAGAGTGGATACAAGGTTTCTGGTGGCTTGCATGGCGTTGGGGCTTCTGTAGTGAACGCATTATCTGTGCACGCCAAAGTGCATGTGCATCAAAATGGCACTGTCCATTCACAGGAATATAAAATCGGAAAACCGCTTACTAAGGTAAAGAAGATAGGTAGCTCAAAGGCTAACGGCTCAATAATAACTTTTAAGCCGGACGCTACCATCTTTAAAGAAGGTGTAGAGTGGAATTTGGAAAAGATAGTTGCACACTTACGCCAGCAAGCATATCTAGTGAAAGGTGTACGAATCTCCGTTATTGACGCACGCTCTCTGGAGAACGTAAATGACGAGGATGTGTTCTTTTTAAAAGAGCTTAGTCTAGACGTGCCATCAATGACCTTCTATTTTGAAGGAGGATTAAAATCGCTGGTTGCATTTTATAATAAACATCAATCCCCAATACACAAAAATATCTTTTATATTGATCGTGGAGCACATCCTGATGGCGCTCAAGCAGAGGTAATGGTTGAAATTGCATTGCAATATATTGATGATATTTCTCCACGCATTACTGCTTTTGCTAACAACACCTACAATAGTGAAGGTGGTACGCATATAACTGGGTTTAAGACTGCATTAACTCGTACTCTAAATACATACGGCCGAAATGCCAATATTATAAAAGATAAAGATGAGAATTTTACAGGTGATGATGTGCTTGAAGGATTAACTGCTGTTGTGTCAGTTAAATTGCCAGAAATTCAATTTGAAGGACAGACAAAAGGGAAGCTGGGTTCAGTAGAAGCTCAGAGCGCGACAGCTACAGTGTTTGGCGAAGCGTTCGCATCGTTTCTAGAAGAAAATCCTGATGATGCAAAAGCTATTATAAACAAGGTTCTTTTGGCGCTAAAGGCTCGTAAGGCAGCTAAAGCAGCAAAAGATTCAGTGTTGCGAAAGGGCGCTCTGGAGGGCATGACATTGCCCGGCAAGCTTGCTGACTGTCAGGTGAAGAACGCTGCGGAAGCAGAGATATTTATTGTGGAAGGTGATTCTGCTGGAGGTAGCTCCAAGCAAGGTCGCGATCGTCGTACTCAAGCAATCCTTCCACTTCGTGGAAAGATCTTGAATGTAGAGAGAGCGCGTATTGATCGTATGCTCGCTTCGGTTGAGATACGTGCATTGGTAGTAGCAATGGGTACAGCTATAGGTGATGTATTTGATATTGAGAAATTGCGATACCATAAGATTATAATTGCAACAGATGCCGACGTGGACGGAGCTCATATACGCACGCTTCTTTTAACACTTCTATATCGCCACTTCAGACCAATAATTGACGGAGGTTTTGTGTATATTGCTCAACCGCCTCTATATAAAATTGCTCGTGGTAAGGATGTTAGATATGCATATACAGATACAGAAAAGGACGATGTATTGAAAGATATGGGAGTTAAGCCAAGTGATACAAATATTGATGAGTCTGACGGGGACGAAGATGACGCAGAAGTAAAAACAACAAAGAAAACAGCAAAAGTACATATTCAACGCTATAAAGGTCTTGGTGAAATGAACCCTTCTGAGCTTTGGGAGACTACAATGGATCCGGATCGTAGAGTCTTGAAGCAGGTAATGGTTGAAGACGCAGAGGGCGCCGATCGGATTTTTGATATTCTTATGGGTACAGACGTTGCCAGTCGCAAAGCTTTTATACAGTCTAATGCGAGAGCAGCTACTGTGGACGTTTAATTTGTTTAGGATTAGGAAACAAAAAATGCCTCCATGGGTGTGAGGCATTTTTGTTTTTTGGTTTTAGATTAAGTACCGAGTACTGTTACTGTTGTTGAAGCGGTGTTGTTTTCTGTGCTGGACTCACTTACTAAACCGCTCGGGTCAATTGATATAACAATCTCTTTGTTTGCGCCAGTAGTTGCTTGGTCAAAACCAAGTGTGTAAGCGATGCTTTCGTTTGGGTTTAGATTTTGCTGAGCTGGCGCAATAAACAGGAAGTTTGTAGAAGTAGGTATTTTTGCCGTAAAGTTCCACGATCCAGTAGCGTTTGTGCCTACATTTTTTATCGTAAATTGTACAGCAGGTCGTGATCCTTTTGGTACTGTGGAGCTAGCAACAAAAGATTCAGCAGATGTTGTCGCTAAATAACCTACAGCATCAATAGTAATTGCAAGATCAGGAAGCCCTGTAAGTGTGCTTGTACCAGTACCGCTAATTCGTGTAGTTGTTGATGTTTGTGTGCCCGCTGTAGTTTTTACAGTAGAGCCATCAGGTTTTGTGTTTGTAGTAGAAGTGGCAGTAGTAGTTGTCGCAGTATTAGTGCCATTGGTGGTAGAAGTGGCAGTAGTACCATTTGGATTTTCAATCTCTGGAGCATCTGGAGCAAGAGTAAAGACTTGCGACAGAGTCACAGCTGCTGCAGTGAGGCGTGACACAGCAACGGGCACGTATTGTGCTGTGTATACCGCAAACCACATACCAAGTGCTATAAGCGCAACAAAGCCTGTAATTGCAAGTCCGTGTATCGCTGCTTGCCTGTTACTCGTGTTCGTGTCGGGGTTAAGATTCATAGTGGGTACATACATACCACACCCATTTTTCCATGTCAAGCGAAAGAAAAGACGGGGGCTTGACACTGAGGACGATATGGTGTATTTATAACCAAGACAAGACAGTCCTATGAACGGCATTATAAACACGATAGTACGGTTAATTATGGCCGTACAGAAAGCATGGAAGAGGAAATGGAGTTTTCTCGGCTTTTCTCTATTGTTTTTTTTGATTAGTGTTTATTGCCTTGCGAGAGTAGATCTGCTTCCTGAGGCGCGAGCTACAGAAACTATTTCTGCTAGCTTAATTGAAGAATCACCACTTGTAGCAGGTACTTCTAATGCAGTAGAGTCTTTTGTTAAACCTGAAAAGAAAGAATCACCATTGTCCATCAGTATTCCTTCCATCTCTCTTTCTACTAAGGTGCAGAATCCAATGACTACAGACATTGGCACGCTTGATACTGCTCTGCTTTCAGGAGCTGTTCGATATCCTACTTCTGGGTTGCTAGGCCAAAAGAATGCTAATGTGGTCATCTTCGGACACTCAAGTTATCTGCCGATTGTTAACAACAAAGCCTTCAAAGCATTCACTGGCATTGAAAAACTGGGGCAAGGTGATGTCATAACAGTTTCTTCTGAGGCTATGATTTATACCTATGTTGTGCAGAATGTTATCAAAGCAGATGCTACTTCAGACGGAATTCCATTGGATGTTTCTGGCGAGATACTCACACTAGCTACTTGCAATTCTTTTGGAGAAAAGAGCGATCGGTTCATTGTCACAGCGCACCTTGTTGGAAGCCAAGCGATTTCCTCTTAACCCAACTGTAGAAGGTCTGACTTTCTACAGTTGATGAGGAGATTGACTGGCTCTCTGTAAGGAGAGGGAAAAAAGTTCTTTTAAA
>JBFJWB010000028.1:0-7218 GCA_041623915.1 Minisyncoccia bacterium
TGAACGGACTTGCGTCGTTCAGCTCATCGATTGCATCATGCAGTCGGTTGACTCCCTTGGGGAACACGCCGACGAACTTGAGAATGATGTGGGAGGTTTGGTCGCAAAAAACTGTCATTGGTCGTCTCCTTTTCCATAGAACATTTTTCAGCACCACTCACTGAGTTAGCGCTATCGCGAGTATAGACTATACATAGTATATTGTCAAGTTCTTGCGACAAGAAATATGGCTAATTTGCTATACTGAACTTATGGGGATTACAAAAAAAGTAAGTGAACTTGAAATCATAAATCCTCCACCACCAGAAGAACAAAATTACAATTGTCTCGTTTACGTTCTTGGACTGCAAAATGATGAGCAGTTTTTAGGAAACAAAGGTTGGGATTTTACCCGCAATCTTGATGTTCTTTTCGATGAAATGATTGAGCAAAATATTATAGAAAAACAGAAGAGACTGTATCTGACAACCTCGTAGTCTATCGAGCAGACATCGGAAAAATTAGTCACGTTGGTCTTATGCAAGACAAAAATACCGTACTTTCCAAATGGTCTTGGGGACCACTTTTGCGTCACAGAGTTTTTGATGTCCCCGACCACTACGGAGATACTATTGAGTTTTATAAAATTACAGAGAAAGCAACAGATTTCGTAGTTTCAAAAATATAACAAAAAACCACCATACAAATTGTGTAGCAGTTGTGGTTAGGGTGGCGGCGAATTCCGCCACCCTCGGAAAGAATCGTAATTTCACTTCGGAGTTCCCTTTGGAAAAAGATTGATGGCAATTGGCAAATGTTCTTTCATCAAGGCACGCCGACAAAGTAAACCATGATTGATGAACCGTTTTCTAAATCATACAAAAAACTCAACCCAGCGATAGTCGCAATTGTTTCAAGAATTTCTCAGTAGCCAGATTCCCCAGATATTATCAGAATGGGTTTTATTGCCCATGAAGATGGTGCGGTGTTCAATCTTTACTGGAGACAAAAAGAAAGAAGCTGACTATGAGTTCAATCGACTTGATACACAAGAGAGTGAAAAGCAATTCATTCTTTTGGTGAATAAAGGTACAGAGGGGTGGAACTGTAAATCACCGGCGGGGGAAATGCATGTTCAAATAAGGAACGGGCGGTTTTCTTTGGGGAGTACTACTATAAAGTAGAGTGCCTACGCGCCCTTGACAGACAGGTGCTATGGGTGCTATAATAATAGGTAGCATAGTACCCTGATAGGATATAGGGAGCTGGCACAACCAACCCACTGAAAGGAGAATCGTCATGACACATCGTGTCGAAGGCGAGCTGTACGAGAGCATCACCGGTAAGCTGTCCGAGATACGGCGACAGCTTCGGCAGAAGGGGGGATACCCCTTCAACCCCGAGCTCACCCAAGATGCCCTCCAGAGCATTATAGAGGGTCGCTTTGGCGGCCACTCCGCCTCCACCGCAACGTCGCAGTTCAAGTACGACCGCACGAAGGACGGCTGTAAGCTTATCGAGGATGTGGGGTTCACCCCCGCGATCATGATCGAGAAGCTGAAACTCGTCTCGTTCCTTCGGAACGGCGAGAACAGCATCGCCGGCGAGACCATGGCGGAGCGCGCTGTGGAACTCAACGCCAACCTCGGCCAGAAGCACGCCGAATTCATGCTCGAGAACCAGGCCGCCATTCCTAAGGAGTGGCGCAGGAAGTGTCTGGTCTTCCCGGGCACGAAATGGTACAGCTCGAACGACAACCTCAACCTGTGCGTCCCGTGCATCGCAACGCTCGGTATCGGGTTGTGGTACCCCGGCTGGGTTTCACTCGTTGACTGCCGCTGGGGCGACAGCAACCGGCTCGTGTGCCCCTGCGGTTAGCCCTCGGCCCTTGGGATCTGATCCTTGAGAGTTTTTGGACCCTTGGACTTGGCCCTTCCTGTCTACTCATTCGAACCCTCGCATCGCGGGGGTTCTTTGTTTGTGAATGTGGGGGTCCTAATTTTCTGGCTCTGACTCTAAAATGGTTTTAATGACCTCATTTTTTAATTTATGCGCACTGCCTCAATTGCAAAAGATACATCACATAATTATTCACATCCATAGGTAAGGAAGAAATTACATCCTGTTATACTCTCCGAATGCTCCAGTCATTTGAGGATAGATTGTTTTCTATAAGTATGTGGTGGCGGATTGTGTCTGGTTTTATACGCATTGTATTTGGTTTTGCGCTACTTAAAATAGTAGGAACACCCATGATGGACGTGCTGAACTCTCTAATGAGTTACGAATTCATCGCAGATTCTTCAGATATTTTGTATTCAACATTGAGCAATCTGCTCGGGCAAAGCCCACAAGTTGTATCGTATTTTCTTGCCGGCTACTTCATCTTTTGGGGCATTATAGATGTAGTAATTTCGTATAATATGCTAAAGGATAGGATGTGGGCATTCCCAGTGGGGCTTGTGCTGGTCGGAGGTTTCATTTTTTATGAGATTGTAAGAGTGTCGTATACGCACTCGCCAATACTACTCGTTGCAATTGCAGTAGATTTACTGATATTTGCTTTAACCGCAAGGGAATACAGGAAGATCCTTGCGCTACGGAAAGTCCCTGCTGTTGTGCCGGTTACTGTACAGAGTACTGTCTGAATGTAAAACTAACTGTACATGCTATAGTGAACATATGTCTGGCAAAAAGAATGCTCGTAAGGAAAGTGTAATAAACATTGTTCAGTCATGCCGACATAATGTCTGTATGACTCAAGAAGATCTTGCTCAGCAAGTTGGCGTAACTCGTCAAACCATTATTGCTATTGAGAAAGGGAACTACACACCTTCAGTATTGCTTGCGCTTAAGCTTGCTACAATATTACGTACGCCAGTAGATAAACTTTTCTCACTATAACCATGCATATATTAATTGCTATTGCGCTAATACTTCTTCTCGGAACACTTACTGATCCGTTTAATCTAATTATGCCAACATCCGTGGAGATGGTTCTTATACTTTCTTCCACTCTATTAGCTGTTGTGTACGGCTCTTTTATACTGCATGAAAAAGCAGGGGACGAGCGCGAGACACTACACAGGATGCTCGCTGGAAGGGCGGCCTTCCTTACATCAATGGCTGTACTTACGCTCGCATTGCTGGTGCAGGGGCTATTTGGTGACATTGATCCATGGATTCCGGGGGCACTTGGCGCAACTATTTTTGCAAAGCTTATCGCGCGTGTGTGGGCAACTCGCAATAACTAGATTCTGCAGTAACAAGTGTGTAAAACGGACTTTACATCACAAGGGGAGTCCGTATACTAAAAATATACTCTTAAACACACTCCACCATGCGTACTGTCATTGGTTTTCTGGCTATTATTCTTTTGGGGGTAGGTTTGTATACATACAAAGACGAAACCGTACCTGAAGTTGTAGACAGTCGTATAATGAAACAATCAGAAGATGTTCCTGCTAAATCAATAAATAAAGAATCTGAAGAAGCTTCTACAGAATCCGGTACTTACGAGCCATATTCGGCAGAGAAGGTGAAACGCGCAAAAGACGGTGCAGTGGTTTTGTTCTTCCATGCTTCATGGTGTTCTAGTTGTCGTGCTCTAGATGAAGATATTCGCACAAGCAAGACACTGATTCCTAAAGGCACTACTATTTTGGATGTAGACTATGACTCGTCAATTGAACTAAGAAAAAAATACGGTGTTACGTACCAACATACTATGGTACAGGTTGATACAGAAGGTGAGTTAATAAACAAATGGGCAGGAAGCTTATCGCTCATAGACCTCCTTGCTCGCATACAATAAACCATGACATTATTTTTCATCTCGTTTGTCTCAGGTCTATTAACTGTATTAGCGCCATGTGTTCTCCCTCTTTTGCCAGTTATCATTGGCGGTTCTGTTTCAGGTAGCCCTTCTCCCAAAAGAGCATTAATAATTACAGCCTCTCTTGGGGTATCTGTATTTGTATTTACATTTTTACTTAAAGTCTCTGCTGCGTTTATTGATATTCCGCCATCGTTTTGGACGCTCTTTTCTGGAGGAATTGTATTTGTCGTGGGTGTATTTATGTTTCTCCCTGTTCTTTGGGAACATATAGTGCCTGCGTCTATAAACATAAAAAGCAATGCACTACTCGCTAAGGGGCATAAGAAGCAGAGCCTGTGGGGCGATGTAATTGTTGGCGGAGCACTAGGTCCTGTGTTCTCGTCTTGTAGTCCAACTTACTTTGTACTGCTAGCTGTCGCCTTGCCCGCTAACTATTTCTTGGGCACACTTTATTTGCTTGCGTACGTTGCAGGGCTTTCTGTGGCGTTATTCGGAATAGCTTTTGCTGGACAGCGTCTTATTGACCGTCTTGGAGTCGCGTCAGATTCCCGAGGATGGTTTAAGAGAGGGGTCGGAATACTATTCATGTTGGTGGGGCTGGCCATTATATTTGGGATAGATAAAAAAATTGAAGCTTCACTTCCTGCTGGATTCTACGGAATAACTAATCTAGAACAGAAAATACTTAAGTCTACTGGCGCTATTGAAAGCGAAAGCGCAAAATCTGAAAATACAGATACAACAACAAGTATTAGCGATGTCCCTGTGCAAAACTCATCATCAAATCCAGTTAAAGATTCTTCTTCCGATGCTGAGAGAGGAGATTACTTGACCGCACAACAAAAATCAGGACTTTATAGCAAAGCTCCAGAACTCGTTGCTCCAGAAGTGTATCTTAATACTAATGGGCAAGTAATAACTCTTGAACAGTATAAAGGCAAGAAAGTCGTTTTGATAGATTTCTGGACGTACTCATGTATTAATTGTCAGCGTACACTTCCGTACCTGACATCATGGTATGAAAAATATAAAGATAACGGTCTTGTAATAATTGGCGTGCATACGCCAGAATTTGCTTTTGAACGTGTTGAAGCCAATGTACAAAAAGCCCTTGATAGATTTGGGATTAAATATCCAGTAGTGCTTGATAATCAATATAAGACATGGTCAGCTTATGAGAATAATTATTGGCCGAGGAAATATCTAGTCGATATTGATGGGTATGTAGTATACGACCACATTGGAGAAGGGGAGTATGAAGAAACTGAGAAAGGAATACAGAAAGCTCTTGGAGAACTGGCATATCGTTTAGGTGATAATGATCAGTCTTCTTCAGGTTTTGTTTCTGTAGAAGCTACAAAGGCTACAGGTGTACGTAGTCCAGAAACATATTTTGGAGCGAGAAGGAATGAGTATCTTGGTAACGGAGCAAGTAGAACAGAAGGTGAGCAAGAACTTTTCATACCGAAAATACTTAAGATAAACACACTTTATCTTGGTGGCGGTTGGGATATTACAGGCGAATATGCTAAGAACACAACTATAGATGCTTCAGTAAAGTATTACTACAGCGCCGGTAACGTATATTTGGTGGCCTCTGGGGTAGCGGAGGGAACAGAAATTGAAGTACTGCAGGATGGTGAACCTATTGGTACAGCAGGCGGAGCTGATGTTGTAAATGGCGTAGTTACCATTACAGAGAGTCGTTTATATCATCTTGTGCAAAACCAAACGCCAGGTGCGCATATTTTGGAATTTATCATTAAGACACCTGGTCTACAGGCGTACGCATTTACATTTGGTTAAGGTATCAATAATGAAATGTTAAGAAAGCCGAAATTCTGGTTAGCTATAGTTACTATAGGAATACTGTTTCTTGTTTGGATTGAACTGGCAGTAGGTGTATTCGGGACTCCATTTGCCGGCTCTTGAATTCTCTCAGATCTTAAGTGCCCACTGAAAACCTGATTTATAAGCCATAACACCAATTAAAATAAAAGTCTTTATGTGCATCCTATATGTGTTAGGAGAGTGTGTTTACCAAAAGTCATATCGTGGTACGCTTAAACAGCCTCAGAGCTAATTTCTACTTTTAGCTACGGAAGAAATGTCATTTATGCGAAGCATTAGGCTTTATAATTACAGGCTTAAATAGACATGGCATTATTTAGATAAAAATATAAATCATCTATGGACTCGCAACCGATTAATCCTTACCTAACACCAGTGTCAATTATTATTGCCGGTGCGCTTATTGCCGGCGCTGTGCTGTGGTCGGATGCAGGAGAGAGTTCGGTTGCAGTTGGAAATGATGATAAAGCTTCACAAGTAGGATTTCGTAAGCCTGATAAGACTGACCATGTGTATGGTAACCCAAAAGCTCCAATCACATTGGTTGAATATTCTGATTTAGAGTGTCCATTTTGTTCAAGACTCCACCCCACGCTTGAGCGTATAGTAGAAGAGAATAATGACGTTAAGTTGGTGTATCGCCATTTGCCACTTACATCTATACATCGTAATGCTGAGCCTGCGGCTATAGCATCTGAATGTGTGGCTAAACTAGGAGGAGTAGATAATTTCTGGGACTTTATATCAGAAGCTCTTAATAATCAGACTCTACTAGGGGAGAGTTGGTACGCGCAGAAAGCTGAGACATATGGAATTGACTCCAGAGCTTTTGCCTCCTGCGTTCAAGATGAAAAAATTGCCTCACTTGTACAAGAGGATGTGCAAGAAGCTGTTGGGCTAGGAGGGCGTGGGACTCCTTATGTGATTGTAGTAAGTGCCTCTGGGGAATTGTCGCCATTTAGTGGTGCGTTGCCATATGAACAAGTTGTATCTATCGTAGAGGACGCACGTAATAACTGATCTTACAATGATTGAAGTGGGTATCGGATTTGTCTTTGCAGCATTCCTCGCTGGGCTAATTACATTTTTGGCCCCATGCACTCTTCCAATTGTCCCAGCATATCTAGGGTTCATAAGTGGAGTTAATCAAGATGAACTTAAAAATCCAGATACCGCAAACAAAGCAAGAAGAAAGATATTATCTAACGGGGTTGCGTTCATTGCGGGCTTCACGGCAATTTTCATTATCTTGGGCATGCTTGCTGGATTGGCTGGCGCAGCGTTAGTGCCTTATCGCTTATGGCTGGCAAGAGTTGGTGGCGTACTAGTAATACTTTTCGGGCTTTTTATGCTCGGTTTTTTCAAACTGCCATTTTTCCAAGTGGATAGACGTGTTCCGATCCCTCCATGGCTTTCTCTAGGTAAGCCCACAAGCGCATTTTTTATAGGAGGTACATTTGCGCTCGGATGGTCTCCTTGTGTAGGCCCTGTACTGGGTTCAATTTTGTTACTTGCAGGTACATCTGGGACTGTGCTTGCTGGTGGTGTAA
>JBFJWB010000029.1:0-7190 GCA_041623915.1 Minisyncoccia bacterium
AAATCGGAATTGGAATGATGAAAAAAGTAAAGTATTCAGATTATTATCAAAAGAACTATTATTACGTCCTGAGCGAGCCTGTTGGTAGAAATTTTGATTCTGATTTTAAGCCAGAATTAACTCCAAAAGAAATGCTTGAGATTGGTGTGTTTGGTGGTGTCTACTTTAGTGATCAACCTTCTGACTTGCCACAGTCTTGGTTTAAGAAGGCAAAACAGTCAATAGACGGCAAAAGACACAAAGAATTAAACTATTTTGGTGTCAATGCAAGTCAGTCACTTAAGGCATGGCAAGATAACGGATGGATCCACCCACAAGACCCGCGCGGATGGTTTCAATGGTATTGCAGGTACTATCTTGGCAGAAGAAGTGAGGACGATGGGAGACAAATCAAACGCTGGAAAGCATACAGAAGACACGCTACGCAGGTTGTAAGAAATTGTCGCCAAGGAGATCAATCTTGCAGACGGAAGCAACGACAATCACTTTTACATTGGGCGTATGATTCTAGAGAAATGTAGATAGAGAAACAATGCGGGCGCTGGAATGGACGAAACCTAAATAACCATAAACAGGCGAGACGAGCATGAATTATCAGTGCGACATGGTTTCCTTCATATAAAAACCGCGCGGGAAACCGCGCGGTTTTTATATCTACACTTATTTAGTTTTCTTCACTTCCACGTAAACACACTTCTAGTTTCGAGTCTTCTTCAAAACTTATACCTCGCTCCTTTGCTTCAGCAAAAGTATTTACTCCATATAATTTTACCAAGCAAGTCCTTACTCTATCTTCTCCATTCGGTGAAAAAGATGGGCGCTCTTGCTGTTCGTTATTCGGAAGACCAGCGCGCGCACAAGTTTCAATTCCAACTCTTATCTTTTGAATTGCCTCTGGTGTGACTTGTCCGCCGTCAACACGGCTAAGCACTTCTGAGTACCCTTTTGCTTCAAGACATGCGCGTAAGTGTCCAGGCACACGAAATGTATTGTCTCCACCACCATTGTTATTACCCCCATTTGAAGTTCCAATGTTTGGGCGGTACTTATCAACACAAGCTCTGATCTTATCTGCAGTTTCCGGAGTTTTTGGTATATCACCTTCTGCAAGAGAATCGACATCTATTGTGTTTTTAGTTGCTTCGGAAATACAACGACGTAACTCTTCAGAGCTTCCTTTGAATTGTTTTTCTAATCTCTCTCTCATTGCTTCTGAATTTCGCTCAAAGCAAGAACGCATCTTCTCTCCTATTTCAGTAGCTGGTGTAAACTCTCCAGCTTCAATTCTTGCAAGTTTCTCATCGCTAATATGAGCTTTAAGGCAAGATCGTATTTCTGGTGGAGCTTGTTCTATACCAATACGTATCTGGGCGACTCCCTCTTTCATTTGCTCAATCTGCTCTTCAGAAATAAATCCATTCTCTTTTGCGAAAGCAAAACAGGCTTCTACATTTTCCTTCTTATTACAGAATGTTGCACATTCTTCTTGACCCCTACATCCCCCTGGGCCACCATCTCGCGATATCTTTCTTATCAATGCTATTTCACTCTCCGAAGCTAGGTTATGTGATTCTGCAAACGCTATGCACGAATCCATATTGTCTTCACGAGAACAGTATTGTCGACATGAGCTCTCAGAATTACATCCTCCTGGCGTGTCTCCTGAACGCATTGCTGCTACCATGCGCTTGGCTCTGGCAATAGACTCTTCACTTATTGTCCCTGTTTTTTCTGCAAACTCTAGGCACTCATCGATATTTTCTGTTGCGCTACAGTACAGGCGACATTCTTTTTGATTTGTACATCCTCCTGGGCCACCCTTGTCTTTAACAATTGCCGCGAAACTACGGTACTTTTCCGCTTGTTCCTGCTTTACAAATCCATGCTTTTCGGCAAACGCCATACATGCGTCAAAGTTTTCCGGAGCATCACAATACGATTTACAAGAAGCTTTATCTGTACAACCGCCAAGTTCGGTTATAGGAAACGATACCCCAGAAAGACCTGATGATTGGCTTTCTTGAGCAAACACAAAAGCTCCTCCGCTAAATAAAAGTGTTGCGATGATAAGAGCGAAAAATGAACGGTGAGTTAAGGTCATAAAAAATTATTCAAAAGGGTTTTTATAAGTGTCTTGGAACGGATTCGTCTCCGGAACAGCGGCGCTTGCCTGTCCTTCAGAATATAATTCTGCGCCTAGGCCTTCTTGTTGTGCAGAATCCTGAGTAACTTCAGTATTCTGATCAACAACTACTTGATCTCCACGTAGCAAATACCAAGCGGTAATGCCTATTAAAGCTACTACTACCACCAATATTGTTATGCGTAATGGTGTAAGTCTGCTTTTTTCTTGTAATACAGGTGTCTCGGGGATACCAGCCGATGGTTCTGGTTGCATGTTTGTTTCATTTATTTCCATATGTTTTGAATAATAACATTCAAAACAGTAAGAAATTGATTTGTAGTGGAAAACAAAACATATAGGAAATGAAGACAGCCCACATGAAATAATTTCATGTGGGCTGTTACTGGTGGAAGCTAGCGCACCAGTTTTGGAAAAACCTTTTTGAGACCTGCCGCCGCCATTACAGCAGACAATACAAGCCCTAAGAAAGCGACACATGCTCTCCAGCCAGCTTTTTGTTGTGCCCAATCACTTGAGATGGACGCCTCGGAGCAGTAGGCACCGAACAGCGACCCGAACACAACAATTAGTGTGACTGCGCAGAACAAGTACACAGTATCTTCTTTCTTTTTTTGACCCATGATTAGGTCTCCTTTTCGTATTTAATGGGTAGACTTTATTTCTATATACAGTATAGCACTAATATAGTCATACGTCAATGGTAATTGCCGTATTGTAACGAAAAACGCCCATAAAACTGGCATTTTCTCTACAGCGACTTATAAGTGCCACATTGACATGTTATTCCCCGCCATTGATGTTGCCACACATGCCTTGCAAACACGTATATGCGTAAATATAAGAACAATTACAGAAAGCCATGCAAGAACATATGCAGTCCATTCAAGAGTTGAGTAAGAACCGAAAATTATATTTAGATTGAGATTTGTAAATCCCTCAACACTAACAAGACCACCAGTTAAGAACGTAAATAGCAACGAGGACAAATAGCGATCATGTGTTCTGATTTCATAACAGATGAAGTGCCTTTGGGTTGAAGTTCGTTTATCTACAATTATCCATTAGATTATTTTAGAAAAACTAGTATCTGTGCATATCTTTACAACACTCGCTCCGTTATACTGTGAAATATGACGAGAGAATTTTCTGAACAAATATTGGAACCTTACTTTCTTGCAATCTTAGGAACTATAGTTGCGCTTGGCATTTGGTATCTATTACTTTCCATGCGTACAAAACGTTTCTACTTTGTACGACACGGTCGTACAATCTTAAACGCCAAGGGGATACGACAAGGTTCTGGTGGTGGTCTAGATTCAACAGGTAGAGAGCAGGCACTTTCTGCAGGAGTGTACCTTTCCACAGCAGATATTCAACGTATTATTGCAAGTCCGTACGAAAGGACCCGAGAGACTGCTAACCTAATCAACAAATCTATACAGACTAAGATATTGTATTCTCCGCTTCTTGCAGAGAGGAGAAATCCTTCTGAGATAGTCGGTAAATCTGGAGATGACCCTGTTGTCCGCGACATTGTTGATCAGATGGATCGGGCATATCATGATGATACTTATCGTTTTTCTGATGAGGAAAACTTCATTGACTTAAAAAAACGTGCACGTAAATGCCTTGCTTTCTTAAGACGAAGGCCGGAACAGAGACTCTGTATTGTTACACACAGCATTTTTCTGCAAATGCTTTTGTCATTTCTTCTTTATCGTAAGGCACTTCATGCAAAAGACTATACGAAACTATCATTTTTTAATCCTGCAGATAACGGCGGTATTACTATTTGTGAATATCGTCCTTGGTTTTCGTGGTTTTCAGAAACGCGAGGATGGTCAGTAATAGCGTACAATGAGAAGCCAGAAAAGCTTTCAGTGAATGATGTTCCGAGAAACATCGTCAGCTAATAAAAAAGCCGGATTACTCCGGCTTTTTTATTAGCTTCTGTTATTTTAGAAACCCATTCC
Source organism: Minisyncoccia bacterium (assembly GCA_041623915.1). GTDB lineage: Bacteria > Patescibacteriota > Minisyncoccia > Phycocordibacterales > Phycocordibacteraceae > C7867-001. The sequence goes on from JBFJWB010000029.1 coordinate 4,120, forward strand.
TCCCATTCCGCTCATATCTGGAGTCTGTGCTTCTGTTCCTTTTGGTTCAGGGATGTCAGCAACTGCAGCCTCTGTCGTAAGTAAGATTGCCGCAGCAGAAACAGCGTTCTCTATTGCCATTCGTGGCATCTTTGCTGGGTCAACAATGCCAGCAGAGAGCATGTCATCTACCATTTCATCCTTTAAAGCGTCGTACCCTGCATTCCCTCGCGCAGACTGCACTTTAGCTATAATAACCGCGGCGTCATCCTTGCCTGCGTTAATTGCAATTTGCGCTAGTGGAATTTCAAGAGCGTTCATTACAATATCAAATCCTGCAGATTCATCGGCACTCATTTTCTTGTCCTTGGTATCCGAAAGCTTTTTGGCGATCTTTGCCAAAACAGTACCTCCACCAGCTACGATACCTTCTTCAATAGACGCTTTCGTAGCACGAACTGCATCATCAATTTTATCTTTTAGATACTTCATCTCTGTTTCTGTAGCTGCTCCAACAGAAATCACAGCAACGCCTCCAGACAGCTTTGCGATACGCTCTGAGATCTTCTCTTTGTCGAATTTAGATTCTGTATTGTCTAGCTGTGCACTTAATTGTTCTATACGTTCCGTTAGATCAGTTTTCTTTCCTTTTCCGCCGACAATTGTAGTTGTGTCCTTGGTAGCAACTACGCGCGTAGCCTTCCCAAGCATGCCGAGAGTAACGGAATCGAATTTTATACCTAAGTCGTCCGATACCACTTGTGCACCAACCACCGTCGCGATATCTGCAAGCATATCCTTTTTGCGATCTCCAAAACCTGGAGCTTTCACAGCAAGCACTGAGAAAGTTCCTCTTAGTTTATTAACAATAAACGTTGTGAGTGCCTCGCCTTCAACATCTTCTGCGATAATTACCAATTCTTTCTTTCCTGACTGAGAAACCTTTTCAAGAAGTGGAAGAATCTCTTGTATTGAGCTAATTTTTTTGTCGGTTACCAAGATGTATGCATCCTTCATTTCGGCTTCCATCCGCTCTGGATTTGTAACCATATAGTGAGAGACGTAGCCTTTATCAGTTTGAAGACCTTCCACAACTTCGTAAGAAAGCTCAGTACCCTGAGACTCTTCTACTGTTACTACACCGTTTTGACCAACGGCCTCAACAGCATCAGCAATAGTAGCTCCAAGCGTTTCTGACTCCGCAGAAATGGTAGCGACCTGCTTTATCTCCTTTTTCCCAGACACTGGCTTCGCCATCTTCTTGAGTGATGCAACCGCAGAATCGCGTGCCATCTCCATTCCAGAGCGTATACCCATAGAATTTGCTCCTTTCATTACCCGCGCCAACCCATCTTCTATCAATGCTTCGAGCAATACCACTGTGGTTGTTGTTCCGTCACCTGCTAGATCGTTAGTTTTGTTTGCGACTTCTTTTACAATCTCTGCACCCATATTCTCAAATTTGTCCTTTAAGGAGATCTCTTTAGCGATAGATACTCCGTCATTTGTTATGCGTGGGCCACCGTACCCTTTCTCAAGCACAACATTACGCCCACGCGGACCAAGCGTGACCTTGACTGCCCTAGCTGACTGCGAGATGCCTGAAGCAATCTTCTTACGAGCCTCTTCAGAGAATAGAATTTGTTTTGCCATATTATTATTCGCGATGATTATTTAATAATTCCCAAAATAGAAGATTCAGAAAGCAGATAGTATTCTTCACTTTCTATTTTCACTTCGTCGTAGCCATATTTTGAAAATAGGACTTTATCGCCTTCTTTTACTTGTATTGGCTCGCGCTTACCATTGTCATATTTTCCTGGGCCTATAGCGATTACTGTACCCGTCATAGGCTTTTCTTTGTCTGCTGATTCAGGAATGATAATACCTGAAGGAAGCCTCTTCTCCTCTTTAAGTTCTGGCTTCACTACCACACGATCCCCTAGGGGCTTGATAGAAAAAGTCTTTGATTGTGTTGCCATAGTGTAGAAATCGGTTAGAACACAGCCACTGTACACAAGACACCTAAATACTGAGGTCATTAAGACCAGTACCTTAGTGCACGTATATCAATAACCGGTTTACTAAAATATACTTAATATAGAGCCTCTATACAACTTGACATCCACCTAAATATAGGATAATATAACTTTTGGTAGTTTTCGCCTCATTTTGAGGCTTTCTTTGAACATTCAAAAGGAGGTACGTTATGCGTACTTTATTGTCATGTGTGGTTATCGCGCTTTTCACCGGATGTTCTGGTGATAATGGCGCAATTGGTACTGACGGGTGCGATGAAGAAATCGTCACAACTTACGGCGGTGTTTGCTCGGAACAAGAAGCGACACCGGCACCTACGGCTACGCCTGCCTGTAATGAAGCAGAAGTCACCGCTCATGGTGGAGTCTGTCCAGCGCCTACGGCAACGCCGGCACCTACTGCGACACCGACACCGGCACCTACTGCGACACCGGCACCTACGGCTACGCCTCTACCGACTCTTATGGTGTGGACAGTAGATACTCCCTCGGAGTCCCCTGTCCAGTCTGCTGGAAAGTCGTTTGGAGTTGGTGGCATGGTTGCCGAAGTACTTGACGGCGCTGATGAACCCATATTTTGGGTCTGTTTTCGGGTAGACGTCGACATGGACGGTCAGACAGGCGCAACCACAGTGGTGACCAACGGTCCAGCAAACTCAGGGGACATATCAATTGGATACGATGAGATGGCCGATTATTCGACTAACTCATCAGACCCATTGGTATTGACGGCTGTCTTGTATCACTATGGTACAGACTACACTCGTGACGAAGATCCAAACCTGAATCATTCACTTGTTGTGAATGGCAAAGCGAGCTTCAAGCTCGATTTCAGCGGATTCAAAGACGAAGGTAGTCACGCGTTCCGTCTGAACGTCACGTATCCTCGCGACATATCTAGTGCGATGTATCAACGATACGTACTGGACAAAGGTGGGGATTGTGGGCCGACAGGCGTCAAGCTTCCTGACGGAAGCATGACCATTACCGACACAGAAGGTGTACAACCTTCTACCTTGACTGGGGTGATGTAAGAGGGAGTTTGGGCGCGGC
>JBFJWB010000030.1:0-7127 GCA_041623915.1 Minisyncoccia bacterium
AAATCTCCTTGACTATACTCATTTCTACTCCTTGCTAAGAACGTACGTACTAAAATAGATAACGTACTCTGTCTGCCAAACTGCCATTTAACATTAGTTTTGTCAATATGGCAAAAGACTATCTTTGCCAGAATTAAGGAGAAGCTGAAGGACGACGATGAGGCTCTTGCGCTGTTCTTACACACAATGGATTATGCAGAGAGTCAATCCATTGTTGCAGAAGCTATACGGTAACGAAAAACTACCCATCGCTCATGTGTTGTATACAATACATGAGCGATTTTTATATACCTTATTCCCCCATATATCATCAGCAGAAACAGACTTCTCAAACGTGCAGTTGTCAACATTGCAGATGAAGGTGATGGGCGTATGCTATATAAAGCCGTCACGCTTTGCCATATGCATGAACCTACGCGCGAAAAAATAGTAGTGTCAGTTGGAGGATCTCTAATCGTTCCTGAACAAATTGATACTAACTTTCTTTCACGCTTTAAGGCGTCTATGCTACAGAAAGTGCAACAAGGATACACCTTCACAATAATAGCTGGTGGTGGTAAAACTGCCCGACGTTACATGGAAGCGGCGAGTATTGTAACTCCTCTCTCTCCACAAGACCTAGATTGGATTGGTATCCATTCTACTCGCCTCAATGCGCAATTGTTGCGTAATATTTTCGCAGGATACGTACATCCGCAAGTGATAAAGAACCCCATGATAGACGTAGACACCGACGAGCCAATACTCATTGCTTCGGGATGGCAACCTGGCCATTCTACTGATCATGTGGCCGTACTTATGGCAAAAATGCAGGGCGCCAAACGCCTCATTAACCTTTCTAATATTGACCATGTTTATGACAAGGATCCTAATAAATACAAAGACGCAAAGAAGATAGAGAAAATAAAATGGCCAGAATTTAGAAAACTAATACCAGACAGATGGGACCCTGGACTATCCTCCCCCTTTGACCCTGTCGCTGCCAAAGAAGCACAAGCACTATCACTTGAAGTGGCTGTACTGAATGGTGCGCGTCTTGATGACTTTTCTAAATATTTAGACGGTGAAGAATTCATCGGTACAGTGATTTCTTAAGGACTTGACATATGCACAATTAATGTGATATACTTATATAAAGATATCACGGAGAGTTTACATGACACCAGGAGTTGAGTTGATCTTTGTCCAAATTATCACTCTTTATTTTTTGGGCATGGGGTTCGCAATCATGATTGGCGGACCACAAATGGCAAAAAGATATCATTCCGTGTCCATTCGTTGGACACGAAAATTGATAGGCGGTTTTATCTTGTGGATAGGGGCTCTTATTGCCCCATCCAAGAAAAAGAGCCGTTAATGCATTCTAAGCCCTACAGCTACGCTGTAGGGCTTTCTTTATGCACACTCATCTCGCGTGCACTTGTGTAAGCAAGTGATCAATATGTTTATGCAATTCCTCAACAACTCCTTTATTATCTATATGGTAATCAGCAAACATCATCACAACTGAAATGTTTTGCTTTTCTGGATTTTCGTTTTCCATTTCTCGTGCTTCCTGCGCGACGAAAGTATCAAAATCAATATGATCTGTTTCCGATCCGCGCTTTGTAATGCGCTCGTAACGTGTCTTTTGATTTGAATCAATGGCAAGCAGGACTGCACCATGTTCTTTAAGTACTTGTGCCTCTGCCACTACACGCACAGATTCTATCACCGCATTGCCTTTAGATTTCTCTGCGCGTGCCAAGAGCGTACTAATTATGTACGCTGGGCCATAAATGTGTCGTAGGTCATTCGCTACCAAAGTCATAGAGTCGCGATTAACCGGAAGTCCACGACGCTTTATCTCCTCCACGATAAAATCACGTGCGGCGTAGTGGATAAATCCTTTTTTCTTAAGATACTCCACCACCGTTCCCTTGCCTGCGCCAATGGTTCCGGTGATGCCAAGTATCATGACAAATTACTCCTTATTGAAGTGCTTTGCGAGAGGGATAAGAAGCGGAGCGGAACGCGCAATGGAGGAGAAGGTGCCAGCAATGACGCCAACCAACATAACGAGTGCAAAGTTCTGAGTTGCTTCAGCACCGAAGAAAATGAGAGCGCCAAGTACGAGCGCCACAGTGAGTGAAGTATTGATAGAGCGTGCGATAGTTTGGTCAATAGAATGACCCACTGTATCTTCAAATGCTTCTTTTACATTGGTTTTGCTATTACGTGATAGGCGCTCACGCACGCGGTCAAAGACTACGATGACGTCGTTCACACAGTAACCAAGAAGAGCGAGGAGGGCGACCACAAACAGAGAATCCACTTCCGCACCTGTGTAGTGACCCCATGCGGAATAAAAGCCAGTAGGTACAATGATATCAATTGCAAGCATGGCCACAACCGTGAGTCCGTACCCCCAACTAGGAACTGGGCGCGAAACCTTACGAAACACAAGCGCAATATAAAGCACAACGGCTAGAAAAACAGACAGTACAGCGATGGACGCTTTTTTGGTAAATTGATCTCCAAGCGATGGACCAACGGTTGTGAACGATTCTTCGGTAGCTTTATCTCCTAGAGCTGTGAGTATTGCCATATGCTCATCTTCGGAAAGAGTGCGCGTGCGAATAGCAATTGCGTTCTCCCCCGCTGTACGCACTGATATTTCACCAAGCGAAAGCGTTTCCATTTGCGTACGCACTTCAGAGAGCGCGGGACGACCATCAGCATACGAAGCCTGCACGAGAGACCCGCCGGTAAACTCGATGCCAAGAGTAAGCCCGAACAAAGATACAGAACCTATTGCTAACGCTAGCAATAAGCCAGTTATCCAGAAAAAGAGCTTTCGATGTTTGACAATATACATATTACTTTTTATTACAAATTCCTGACCCCATAAGAAAACGCCAACGGAAGCTCTCTACCTCTGGCACCAGAGCAAGAAGAAGCACGCGTGAGATTGTTACAGCAGAAAGAAGCGATGCCAGTAGCCCCAGCATAAATACTAGAGCGAAGCCTTTTACGATAGAGGTGCCGAGCCAAAATAGAATAGCTCCGGAAATAAAACCGGTAACGTGACCATCGCGAATGGCTGTCCATGCACGTGCAAATCCAAGATGCACTGCTTCGCGTGGAGTCTTCCCTTCTTTTAATTCATCTTTTGTTCTTTCAAAGATAAGAATGTTTGCATCAACAGCCATACCAACTGTAATAATTAAACCAGCGATACCAGAAGCAGTGAGGGTAATTGGAATAAATTTAATAACAGAAAGCATAAAGATGACGTATTCTGCTAGTGCAATTGTAGCCACAATTCCTGGAAGACGGTACCAAAAAATCATAAACAGAGCTACGAGAACAAATCCAATAATGCCGGCTATTATGCCTGAAGATATTGCTGAGGACCCCAGTGTTGCCCCGACTGTTGTATTGCTATCAAGAATTATAGGCACAGGAAGCGCACCAAACTTTAATGAGTCAGCCAAATCACGAGCTTCAACTGCGGAGAAGTTGCCAGTAATTACTGCCACACCGCCTGGAATAGCTTGCTGAATGACTGGAGTGGAGATTGCCTGACCATCCAAAAAGATTGCTAGTGTACCGCCCACATTATTGCCAGTGATTGAAGCAAATAAATCGCCACCTTCTTTATTGAATTGAAGAAGTACTTGTGGCGTAGCTAACCCTGCGGTAGCACCAGATGCAAATTGCACAGATGCAGTCTCAAGATATGAACCCGTTAACCCTGTTGATACAAATGATGTTGAAGTAGTTGTACCAATAGTTGTTGTGGTAGCGAGACGGAATTCAAGAGTTGGTGTAGAGCCAATTATTGAAGTAGCCACATTAATGTCGTATACACCTGGCAGGCCCACAATAAGTCGGTCTTCTGTGATCCCAGCGAGAGTACTTGCGCGCTCTGTTTGTACAAGATACTCACCAACGCCATTTGGATTAATTCGACGCTCAATAACCTGTTGGAGTTTGGCGAGTGAAGTTGCTTGATCTGCTTCTGGAATCTCGCTCATGTCTGCTCGATAAACGAGTTCTGTACCACCAGCAAGATCAAGTCCGAGCTTAAAATGGTATTTACTCTCTACAGAAGATTCAGTGCTCCATACAAAATATAGAAGAAACGCTCCCACAAGAAGCGCAGTAATGCCCCAAATACGATACCGAGTCATGGAAACGAGTATACCTATCCTGTCAACAGAACGCAAAGACCCCGCCATCCATGGATGGCGGGGTTATAATTAGAGAACGCTCACGCTGGAACTGAGTCAAGGTGTCTATGTATACGCTCAAGGAGAGCATACACTGACGGGGTCTCAAAAAGTCTGTTTGGATCTTCGCGATAATACACTCTGCCATTATGGAGAGAGATGCACTCAGAGATCAACAAGTGAGGCCCGACAAAACGCATCAGCAAATCCTTGTGCCCTGGCATACAAATCAATAATTCCTCCAGTTCATAAGGTATTTCCCCGCTCCGGTAAATCACTTTACATTCGTCATCTGCAAGACGTCTATTAACATACGTTGACGCCGAGTTGCCTTCCCCTTCTATCTGCACATCCCCCCTAAGAAGTGTACTCAGGCGCTCGTAACTGATATCCGGCAACTGTGCTTCTTTGTATCTTTTATACCTCCGCGCAACATACCCGACAATGCATGCTGAAAGAATCAGCGCGAACAATATTTGCATCTCCATTATTCTCACTCCCTATATTTGGAACAAAAGCTTTATGCAGAATACTCTATTTTCTGTTTATGTCAATGATTAGTTGCTACTGGAGTCCGTACACACAGAAGCGACAAGACTAGGTTTCCAAAGAATTTCTAAGAGTAATTATTACCTACAGGATGTTAGGCCTTCTATAGGTAATAATTTTATTTGTGACGTAGATTTTCTTTTGGAACGTACTTCTCGTAAGCACCATTTGTGTAGTAGAACGCATCGTAACCTCCGTACTTATATTCGTACCCAAGCTCTTTTGTAACTTTAGAACCATCAACTGCAATTGGATACGAGTACCCTTTCCATGCACCACGCCCAGTAGGCACTTTGCCACGTGTTAGATGCCAGAAGAAAAAGAAAGCCACACGAACCATCCACGGATATATCCGTATATTACGTTTACCAACTGCACGTGCCATGTCTGACCCAAGAACTACCGGCCCTTGAGGGCATATATTGAAAATGGAAGGACTGTTTACAGTATCTCCGAATGCGAGTCGGTCGATTATGCCCACTACATCATCCTCATGAATGAACTGTCGACACCAATTTGGAGTAACTGGAACAAATGATACAAGTCGAGAGATCATCTTGTACACAAAAGAACCCTTTAATTGGCCAGAGAGTGCTGACTGCAAGCCAAAACGGATACGCATGAAGCGCCCGCGAGGGCCAGTGATTGCGGCTGGACGGACGACCGCCAACATGACGCTTTTATCTGTTGATTCGTAGCTAGCAAGAAGATGCTCTTCAACTACTCGTTTTTCTTCCGCGTATCTGTAATCCATTTCCCGAAATGGATCGGTCTCAGTAAATCTGTGTTCTACAGTATTGGAAGGATATGCACCATATGACGCTACCGTGGAGAAGTGAATAAGGCGCTTCACAGAATCACTTGCTAAAGCGAAATCAAACACCTTGTCAGAGCCTTCTACATTCCATATCCATTCCACATCCTGCGACCCATACATCTCGCGTATCTGCCAAGCTGTGTGAATAACTATTGTGGGTGAGTGTGCACGTACTATTTCCTCCCATTCGTCTGCGGTGTTTTTTTGTATATAAACAAGTTTTGCTTCATCTTTAAGCATCTCCGGTATAGACTCCTTATCCAAACCGATAATCTTTTCAACGTCCGTCCGATTTGCAAATGAGCGGACAAGCATTGTGCCTACATATCCTGCAGCTCCAGTTATTAAAATTGTATCCTTCATGGTGTTCATACTTTATCAGTTTCCTAAGCGAAATAACATGCGTTTAAAAGTCTTTAGCGCTATTACCAGATCCAAACCAAGCGAACGATGCTTTAAATAAAAGAAATCATACGCGAGTCGGGTCTTGCTTTCTTCAATTGACTGAGGACTTAAATTACCTTGCTCATATTGTTGATTTATTTGCGCCCAACCAGTTATACCAGGCTTCACAAAATATCTCGCTTCGTAGTACGGAAGAGCTTCTGAAAGTCTATTGCCTAAGATCTCAATGTCATTGCGCGGGCCAATGAGAGAGATGTCCCCTGCAAAGATGTTAAGAAATTGCGGGAACTCATCTAGAGAAGTTATGCGTAATATTTTGCCTACTTTAGTTACAGTATTTTTTGTCTCCCCTGCCCAAGCTCCGCCATCAGCAAAGCGCATACTTCTAAATTTATACGTCTTGACTATTGCTCCACGTCTTCCCATGCGTGTTTGCACTATGAAGAGGGGGCCATTGCCTTCTATGCGATTAGTAATGAAAATTATTGGTGTAATTACAATCGTAATAATTCCCATTATAAATGCACCTAAGATATCCAACGCACGCTTAACTGACGCATATACAAAAGTATTTTCTGGGGAAACATTTTGCAAAAACCATTCATGAGAAAGACGTGACAAAGGAACACGGTCAAATACTTCCTCATATAGAGCCTCGAACTCAACAAACTGTAGACTGCACTCAACGCTGGCATTTTTATAAAGCAAAGCTGTGAAGTGATCATTGTGGACATTGTGTGTATCAGCGACCAGAACACTGGCGCGTTCTTGTTTAATCGTGGTTAGAAAATCTTCTTCGGAAGGAAGCGAGGCGGGATCCCAAACTGCACTGAATTCAAGACCGTACCGCACGTTACTGTTTACTTGAGAAACCAGCTCCTCTGCTTCTTTTCCAGAAGCTATAAGCACTGCTGATAGACGTTTGCTTTGTGTACTGATTTTTGGATATACAAACAAACGCCAGACAAAGATTGAAATGAGCGAGCAAATTAAGTATATGCCGAGTATGGTCTTTGGAGCTATCCCAAATACAGGGAACAAGAAAAAGAGAAGTCCGGCAAAAGCTATGTTAATAATTTGTGTTGTAAGCAAAGCGTCTGGAGTCTTGCTTGGGAACAATACGATTCGCTTACTGTAGAGAC
>JBFJWB010000031.1:0-5990 GCA_041623915.1 Minisyncoccia bacterium
AAGGGCATATCTCTCTCGTAGCGCCAGAATATTTTGCTTCTTTAGAGAAGAAGTTTGACTCTGGTGGCAAAATCTCTACAGGCGGTAGCCCATATAAATTCTGACCTCTCAACCCCTCCACAACACCTACGGTTACTTCTGTGCCACGCACAAATTCTTCTATAAGGACTCCGTCTGCTCCGTCTGCAAAAAGTGTGTCTACTGCCTGTCTTAATGGAGCATATCCAGACACAACAGAAACTCCAACAGATGATCCCCACCGCACAGGTTTTATAACCACAGGTTGGTGAAAACGTCTCACAGCTTCTACACATCCTGCGTCTATGTCACCATTTGCCTGTATGAATTCATACTCTGGTACAAGTACTCCGAGATCTCGCACCTTCTCTTTTGAGATAAGTTTATGCATTGCCATGAATGAACCATGCTCGTCTGAGCCGGCATATGGCATTCCAAGTTTTGTTAAAAGTCTTTGCACCTCACCATCTTCTCCATACTCGCCATGAAGTCCTATCAACACAACGTCAACCTGCTGTAGGGCACGCACAGGTGTGGTGACTCGGCCACGATCATGCCATGTGCCTTGTTTGTCTATATAAATATCACGTGTATGGAAATCGTTCTCGGAAAGATTCGAGAGTATAGCGTGACCGGTTTTTAGTGAGACATCATGTTCGCGTGATTGACCTCCACGGAGTACCCCAACAACAGTATGCATATTCCATATTATACAGAAAAAACCGCCGAACAAATTATGTCCAGCGGATATTGTTATTACGAGTTAATGTTCAATTATTATTGAATTATTTCCTTTGCTCCGTAAATTGATGCTTGTTGAGGTTTCTGACCCATCCATTAGATGAGTTGTCACTTCAATATGAAAAGATCCATTACTTTGTTTAAAAGAAACGGAAACATAACCGGTCTGGATCTCGCCTCTTTGGACGGGACGTATTCCAGTCGGAGTCTTAACACAAGGAGCTTCAATGGACACATTAAGCCAAGGCCTGATTGCCCTAAGAATGATCCCTTTTGGCTTACTTATACTTGTTACCAATAACTCCAGAAGATCATCCATCAAAAGAAGTTTTTTCATCCCAATTCCTTCGTGAAGTTTATTCTTTAAATAGTATGCAGGATTTATATGATTTGTCTAGTTACTTTATAGCTCTTCTGCGAGCTTGCCGGTGTCGAGCAAGCGAAAAACGATGCGCTTCACTATTTGCTAATACAGCATCCGCTTCAGTTACCCGCGCCAACCGAGCACCAATAACTTCTCTAGGACGATGTCTTTCGTCCTTTACTACTGCTACAACTGGTATTTGCAAGCCGAATTCTCTAAGAACAGTTTGCGCAGTCTTCTTGTGCGCCATGCTTCCATCGACAATTAGTGCATCTGGATATGTCCATTCTGGATGTCCAAGTCTACGAGAAAGCATTTCTCTCAATGAAGCTATGTCATCATTTTTTGCACTACGGATTTTAAATGTTCGATATAATTTTTTAGAAGGAACACCATCTTCAAGCACAGTCATAACACCTATGGTGTTTGTGCCAGAAAGATGCGCTGTGTCATACGCTTCAATACGTACACCGCTCTGTGTTCTTTCCCCTAGCTCATCTTTAATTAGGGCGACATCTTGTATGTGGTTTAATGCAAACAGTTGACGTCTTGCAGTCAATGCATCCTCAAAACGCTCTGCCTTGGATGCTGTGTGCATTTCTTTCTCAAGATTTGCGCGCAGCTCTTTCCCACGCCCAGCAAGAAAAAGTTTTACACTACGTATGGAACGTCGGTACGTCTTTGGGTCAATGTTTTTGGGGTATTGGCCAATTTGGATATTGAATTCAATCTTTGCTCGCTGATGCTTGCCACCTTCGCCTATAGGATAATTGGTATCAAAAAATGGGAAGATTCTACGAATAATTCGTAAGGCCACACGTAATTGGCCCCCTGAAGGAAATGGGCCGAAGACGTTTGTATAGGCATTCTTTTGTGAGTCTATATCTTTACCGCGCACTGTTATTACACGTGGGAAGTCTTCGTCGGTTATGCCTACATATAAAAATGATTTATCATCCTTACCTTCAACATTTGCCTTCGGTTGGTGTTTCTTAATTAGTACAGATTCTTTTACCAGAGCTTCTAATACGGTTGGGGTTGTCTCGTATACGACTTTATCCGCTTTAGTTACCATATCCACAATACGTGGACCACGTGTACTAATAAGATCATCATCAAAATACGAACGTACACGATCGCGAAGTGATGTAGCCTTTCCTACATACAGCACCACGCGCCCTTTTTTAAAAAGATACACCCCCGGCATGTCGGGGATAACTCCTATTTCATCTTTTTGCATATACCTCTACACTATAAGTTTAGGACAGTTCTATCAATAAGGAGAATGTAATGGGCACAGCCTTGGCAGAAACAGAATCGTGTCGAATCGCACGGATCATTGAAGAACAAAAGAATCGGTACTCTAAAGCAAAAACTGGAGAATCTGATCCGATTTTTTGGCAACACGTCTTTAGAGTATGTTTTGGCCAAGAGCCAGAAACAGAAGACGACCCGCGTTGGGATAAATTGTTTAAGCACATGTAATTATGCTCCGGATAGCAGATGCTATCCGGACGCTTTTTTCTTCACTTTCCGTCGTAACGTCTTTGCTAAATACTTTCCTGTGTGTGAATTGCTAGAATCTGCAACATCTTCTGGAGTTCCTTTGGCGACAACCTTACCTCCACCCATTCCTCCTTCTGGACCAAAATCAATTAAATAATCTGAGGACTTTATAACATCTAAATTGTGCTCAATCACAACTACAGTATTACCGCGATGCACCAACTCCTGTAATATCTCTATGAGTTTCTGTACATCATCATAATGAAGTCCGACTGTAGGCTCATCAAGTAAATACAATGTCTTCATTGTCATTGGGCGGTACATCTCAGAAGAAATCTTTACACGCTGAGCTTCTCCTCCCGAAAGTGTTGTTGCACTTTGTCCAAGTGTTAGATATTCCAATCCTGTAGCCCTTAAGCTGTTCAATCTATCAGCAATTGCGGGTATGTCACCGAAAAATATAAGAGCTTCTTCAACTGTCATCTGCAACACTTCAAATATACTTTTACCACGGTACGTTACATCAAGTGTCTCTTTCATAAATCGCTTACCAGCACACACATCACATGTCACATATACAGTCGGAAGGAAATGCATCTCAACAGCAACCGAGCCATTCCCTTGGCATGCCTCACATCGTCCACCAGACACATTGAACGAAAACCGGCCTGGCTTCCATCCGCGCGCCCGAGCTTCGCTTGTGGCTGCAAACAAATCACGTATATGAGTAAAAGCACCAGTATAAGTTGCAGGATTAGATCTTGGTGTACGGCCAATTGGTGATTGGTCAATAAGTACTGTGCGTCCAACATATTCAGTACCTGTTATAGATGCGCAATGTATTGGTTCTGTTTCTTTTTTTGATGCGCGCGCTGCAAGATTATGATGCAATATATCATATAAAAATGTTGACTTGCCTGAACCAGACACACCGGTAATGCACACTAGTTTACCTAGTGGTACGGACACATTTTGGTTTCTTATATTATGTAATGTTGCACCAGTTACCTTCACCGACCCCTTCTCTGCAGATCTTCGTGTTGATGGTACAGGAATTTCTTTCTCGTAACGCAGATATTTAAGAGTACTTGAGGCGCTTGTGTTTATCTTAGTGGTAAGTAATTCATCCAACCATCCAGAGACAACAACCTTCCCTCCGTGAGTTCCAGCGCCAGGCCCGATATCAACAATATAATCTGCCGCGTAAATAGTATCCTCATCATGCTCTACAACTACAATTGTATTTCCCAAATCCTTTAAGACTAAAAGCGTTTTGATCAATCTATCATTGTCTCGCTGATGAAGACCAATGGTTGGCTCATCAAGTACATACAGTGCGCCGGTGAGACCTGAGCCAAGCTGTGAAGCTAGACGAATACGTTGAGCTTCCCCTCCAGAAAGAGTCGCTGCCGAGCGATCAAGAGTCAAGTAGTCTAATCCGACATTCAGCATAAAATTGAGCCTGCTCCCTATCTCTCTCAAAATTGGTGCAGCAATGTCAATCTTCATTTCTGAAAGCTCCAATGAATCTACAAAATCTTTTGCCTCCGCAATTGACATGCTTGTAACATCAACAATATTCTTTCCTAAAGTCTTATCCTTTGTACTTTTTAGGTATACACGCAGTGCTTCAGGACGCAGACGCATACCTTCGCAAGTCTCACACTTCTCTTTTGAAAAAAGTGACTTGGTACCAAGACCATTACAATCTGGACAAGCCCCATATGGACTATTAAAAGAGAATAGTCTCGGTTCTACTTCGGGGAAGGATGTGCCATCTTCTGGGCAAATAAACTTTGCAGAAAGAGTTTCTGTTGTCCCGTCTGCATGTCCTATCTTTACCAATCCGTCAGATTCTTTAAGAGCAAGCTCTAATGCCTCAGACAAGCGTTCACGTGCACCAGCTTCACTACGTATAAATTCAGAAATAAATATTGTGTCTACAATGGCATCTACATCATGTCGTTTATGCCTGTCTAGGACAATCTTTTCTCTAAGCGAATGCACTTCCCCGTCAACAAGCGCTTTCTCATATCCTTTACCAAGAAGATCATACAAGAGTTGATAGTATTCTCCTTTCCGGCCAACTACAACAGGCGCATATATAGTTACCGAACTTTTATCAACTGCAACACCCATTACCTTCTTGCTCTTACCACTTCTCTTTTCTTCTACACGTGAAAGCACCATCTTAATCATTTCTTCTTTTGAGAGCTTATCAATTGGGACGTCGTGATGAATACAGTATGGCTGACCTGCTCGTGCATATAAGACTCGCAAGTAGTCATAAATCTCCGTAATAGTAGCTACAGTAGAGCGAGGGTTATTTGAACGACTTTTTTGGTCAATTGCTATAGCAGGAGACAAACCGGTAATCTCATCCACATCAGGTTTCGCCATTTGGTTTAAAAATTGTCTAGCATATGCAGAAAGTGATTCTACATAACGGCGCTGGCCTTCAGCAAAGATAGTATCAAAAGCTAAAGAGGATTTTCCGGAGCCAGAGAGTCCTGTGATTACACTCATTGCTCCACGCGGTAATTTTACGGATATGTTTTTAAGGTTATGTGTGCGAGCGCCCTTTACAGAAAGCCAGTCACTGCCATGCTTGTGTTCATGATCTTCTTTTTTTGTTCTCTTTGTCATAGCTAATTCCTGTCCGTGGCGGGACAGGTATAGGTTGTACTATACCACAATTGCATATGAAACCCTTGCATTGAGGAACAGGGTTAGGTTGCTGAACCTAAGCAAGTTTTGGAAATTAATCAGAAAGCGGTTTACGTTTTCGTGGCTTTTTCTTTGTCACTACCCCTTCAAGAGCGTAAATCTCGTCACGAATAAGCGCTGCTGTCTCAAAATCAAGAGCGGCAACAGCATCAGCCATTTGTGCTCGCTTGTCAGCAATAAATACTTTTGGGTCTTCTTTATAGAGCTCAGCATCTATGGAAAGAAGTCCATCTACAGTTTTTTGATGTTCACTACGCATGCTCTCTGCAATATCACGAATTTCCTTTTTTATAGTCATAGGCGTAATATTGTGCTTCGTATTGTAAGCAATCTGTAGTGCCCGCCTACGGTTAGTCTCAGAAATTGCTCGGTCAAGAGAGCCAGTCATGACATCTGCATACAAAATTACTCTACCGAGCACATTTCGCGCAGCTCGACCTATAGTTTGGATAAGAGATGTCTCACTGCGCAAGAAGCCTTCTTTGTCTGCGTCCAAAATTGCTACAAGTGACACTTCAGGTAAATCAAGTCCTTCACGCAATAAATTGACACCGATCAACACGGCAAACTCACCAAGTCTTAATTGGCGCAGTATTTCTACACGTTCCAATGTATCGACGTCAGAATGGATGTA
>JBFJWB010000032.1:0-5900 GCA_041623915.1 Minisyncoccia bacterium
CGTCATCTACAGCCAGATCCGGACGGGGTTCTCGTAAGACATTTATATCTGTCCAAGGGCCACAGTTATTATGTTCATTTTCTTCATACACATGATCTGCAGTGTCTGCACATACCTGAAATTGATACTGTAATGGGCCTTGCGGAAAAGTATGCCTAAAAGACATGTCTTGAGCCCTACCAGCATCTAATGCTTGAACCCATGTGCCGTATATGAAATCACCTTGGTATTGATTATAAGGATAATAGTTATTCCTTCCGTAAACTGTCACTTGGAAAGAATTCCCAGTAGGGCCAGTACCTTGATTTGCGATCTGTGCAGAGAAAGTTGTTTCCTCAGTAGCAACTGCAGTTGTTGGGCTAACTGCTCCAGCTATAAGATCTTGACCTCTTGTTGTGGTTATAAGCTTCCATGGGCCACAATTGTTACCTTCATTTGATTCATCTATTGCTGGGTAATAGCCCGCTGCTTCTTGAGGATGAGTAGGGTGTGGAGTGTCGGCACACATCATTACAATTACTTGATTAGTGTCAGGCACACCAACGCCGAGTCCCATGATTACGTTGTCTCCAGGCTGCATATTACTAAGGTAGCCATAACCCTCACCATTTATTTGCCCCGTATCAGTTATTTTATAAAATACTTGCGCAATAGCTTGTTTGCCTGTCTCGTAATCTCCTATATTTGAAATGGTAGCGTGAAATATACCCGCTTGATTTGCTGGAATTGAGTCTTCCGATATTATGCTTGTTGTTAGGTCCGGCCAGCGCCAGTGTGGATGAGATTGAGGCGTTATTGGGCCAGTTGTACCGTATGTAGGACCTCCGGTATTATTTGAAGATCCCCTAGAGTCTACACAGTTAGCGGTTGTTGGAGAGTTTCCCAGACTATGATTAGCGCCGGTATTAATATCGGAAGCAGATGCTCCTACAGAGATTGACCTGCCAGTGTATTGAGAAGGAATGTTATACGAGAAGCCGTGTTCACATGAGCCAATGGCTGTACACAAATCCGACCTATATTGATTTGCAGTAACACTTCCTATTTGTTGACCATCAACCGAGATTGCGACACTAACAGCAGAGTCTGGAGAATCTTGGTCTTGTGCCCAGCCACGTACGACACAAGAAGAATTTACAGAGTCCAGATACCCACGTGGTGTGAAAAGTGACTCCCCTCCACTTTGAGTTTGACTCCCCCAAGTATAAGGAGTCCATGATCCACAATTATTATCTTCATTAGATTCTTCTACAGATCCAAAAGTATCTGCGCATAGCCTGTAGTAATAGGTTCCCGATGCATTTATCCCATGTACAGCAGAGACGCCTACAGACCCACCTCCAGCAATACTTCCTGTTGTAACGGTGTAGTACACATCATTACTTGTATCACTCGTATCGTTTGGACTCACTTGAAAGTGATGCCTTATAGTGTCTCCTGATGATGGCGTTGCGCTGACACTACCGATATTTTGCACGTTAGCATTAATGGTTACGTTATTTGATCCATCTATTCCTGAATTACCAACGTATGACGCTGTTAGGTCTGGATTTGAGCTTGGTTTTGGTCTTGGTGTTACCTCTGTAGTCCCGCAAGTGATAGAACGTGTTGAATTCAGCTCGCTACTGCTTCTCTCTCCTGTTTGGGCGTCTATTGCATATGCACTAACTGAGTGTGTAGAGCCATCTTTATAAGATGATGGCAGATTAAATGTAAACGCATGATTACATGAGCCAACAGCCCCACAAAGATCCTCGCGATAATCTCCTGCTGTTATGTCTCCAACAAATGAACCGTCCACATACATGCTTACGTTTATGGTGTCATTTGGTGTGTCAGTGTCTTGAGCCCATCCAGTAACTGAACAAGACGTGTTATCAGCTGGATCAAGCGCCCCTCTTGGAGTAGAATTTACTACTTCATACAATATAGTATCACCAGTACACCACTGTCCAATGTCTTCGCACCCAACTGGCCCAAAATTATATCTTCCGGGTACTGACGGTGCTGTTATTGTTCGCTGAAATGTGTATGTTCTATTAACACTTACCAGACGATTAAAGAATTCAGAGCCTGGGTTTACAGAGCCTACAGTACTCCATCGTTCATATTCCGTTCGGTTATTATCTGTCGAGTAACGGCCACCTCCTGTTGGATAACTATCTTCTGGATAACGTTTATGATACTCAATACGCACAGAGCCAGACACAATCATTGGTGCGTTAGCTAGATATACGGAGTTGTCTAAGTTTACCGTCCAAAAATCCGTAACTGTGGTTCTCCATCTGCCCATATGACCAATGGTGTTATCAGGAATGTTGTGTGAGTACTGCCAACTCACAGCCTCAGCGTTATTTGGGAACCCAAATATTCCCCCTGCGGACAAAAACATTATCCCAATGAGAACCATTGGTCCGATTCCAGTGCTGATTTTGTCATCCTTATGGCGCATACGCAAAAGTGTAAGTATTAATACAATTAGAATCAGTGCTCCTCCGATTACATACCAAAGTGCGCGCGAAACACCAGTCTCAGAGTCAGTAAGTATAGAAGATGTGTTTGAAACTGAGGTGATTACCTCAGCGCTACCAACACCAACAATTACATCGTCTTTGTTTAATACAAAAATATATGGAGTGAACGAACCATTAATACTATTAATTCCATCTAAAGAGAGCGCCTTGTGGATACTCTCGCCGGCTTCAATTGATACAGTTTCTCCACCATCTTTTGTAGCAATTACTTCATCACTTCCATCTTCATTATATTGAATTAAATTAAGGCTGTATGTTAGACCTGATTCTATTTCTTCAGCGAGATTTGATATATCAAAAGAAATTGTAATTGTATCTTCAGTTTGTTCATCAATTGTAGTATTGAATACTGCAATGTTGGCTGTGGTTGTTCCTTGCTCTAAGGTTTCTATGTCAAATGCAGGCGTAGCATCTTCTTGTTGAGTAGATACTGTCACTGATTTATCTCTAGACTTAGTATATGGCTCAACAGGAGTGGTTGGTAATGGTGTAGACGAAACTGTGTAAGTTATACTTGCCCCAGTACACTCAAACACACAGCCAGCAGGTCCGAGCTCATAAGTTCCCGGTTCTGATGGAGCGGTCAAGATTCTAGAACCGCTATATACTAATCCTGACTTAGCGATCACATCCAGAAATTTCCCTTCAGGATTTTTAGAACCCATAGTCGCAATGCTAGCTTCATACGTATCAGGTCCTGAATCATGCTTTATCAACAAAGTCCCTGTTAGTACCATTTTCTCGTCTGGCAAATATGTTGATTTATCTAAACTAGCTGACCAATAGCTATTGTATATGCTGGAATTATCTTTATCAGATGTTTCAGCTCCTGAGCTATAACGAAACTGATTACTCCAGTTTACTGAACTTGCTGCATGAGCACCTTCAGGAAGTGCGAACAATCCACCAGTTGCTATGATCGCTAAAATAAATATCGCCATTGTGTCTGTTACTAACTTTGACTTCAATCTACGCCTTATAATCCACAAGAACACGAAAAGCAGGAGCGCGAGGATCGCACCGCCTGTAGCGTACAAAACTGTTGACGTATTCTTTTCTTTTACATATGGAACAGTTGGATACAAAGAGACGTTACCTAGAGAACCAGCACTCAGGACTATACCGTTTTCATCCACCAAATAAATATAAGCTGTAAATGACCCTTCAAGTGAGCCCAAATCTTCCAACCTTATAATTTTCTGTACACTCCCACCAGAATCAATAAGGAGTGTTTCTTCTCCATCTGCTGTAGCGAGGACGTCTTGGCTTCCATCATTGTTTTGTTCTACTAGGTCAAGTCTGTATGTGAATCCAGAAACTGTCTCCTTGCCTTGATTCTCTATTCCAAATGACACCACCATTGATTCTCCGGTGAGTGTCAAAATCTTAGCGTTTACAATGGCGATATTTGAAGCAACTTCACCAACCTCTACCTTGTCTGAATCAATTTGAAAGACTTCTGCTTCCTGTGCATAAGATATAACTGGGAATAAAGTAAAGACTATCAGCGATACTGGCCACAGCAGTAGTTTCATAATGTAAGAAGTATAACTGTACAAGTTATAACTCGTCTATGTATTTGGTGTTTATAACATTCAATATCTTTTGAGGAACTAATTACCATTTAAAATATCAATTTGTGTTTGAAATTCCTCAGCAAATCCCATTACGCCATCTCCATAAAATGCATATGCTGGTTTCTTGTAGTTTCCACCAGCAAAATACCTTAGCGCGGCTGTACGCTCAGCGTTGTATGTTTGGGCGTCTGCGCCAAGATAAGACATATATAGAGCCGTGGCTGTAAAAGCATCTGTATTATTCCAAGGATTTGCAGGTGTATTAGGGTGTCCAGCCAACTTTGCTACCCTATCTGCATATAGTATCCATGTGGAAGGTATAAATTGAGCAGGACCCATCGCTCCCCCGTACCCATAAGAAGGAGGGCAAGACACAGGCATAGAGTATGGATCTAATCCAAGCTCAGAAGTAATTGCTATGAATGGGTCTACATCTCTTGTTGGTTTCATCACGCCATCAAAAAAACGTCCTGTATTCTTTCCTTTTCCGTCACCTTTTTTAGGTGTATTTGTTAACAAACACTGTCCAACGTTTGCTCCCAAATTTGTTTCTTGTTTAAGCACCGCCAGAATAAATGCTGGACGAACTCCGGTTGCTTTACTGGCTTGGTTAGCAAGAGTTATTGCTGTTGGGAGTGGTATCCGCCCACCACCGCCAGCTAGAGAGAACAGCTCTGATCGGATTTGGGCAGCGGTCTTCTTGCTGGACGCAAGAAGTGCTTGATAGTTTGCTTCGACACCTTTTGTCCTTTCTAAAAGCAGGGCTTTCTCGCGTTTCTGTTCTTGCAAGGCTTGTCTTGCTATGCGCTGTTCTGCTTCCAACTCTTCAGTGTCAATACGTTTAGTAAGTAAGGTCTCTCTTTCCGTTTCAGTTGCTTCGCTCGTTGCACGTATTTTGACAAACGAATCTGCTAATGATTTTTTTATAGACACGAATGCATCTAGGTCTGCAAAAAATCTAGACACATTGTGAGACGAGAGCGCGACTTCAACAGCTGAAACTGAATCTAGTATTTGTGTATTACGTAAAATCTGCGCGAGGGACTCCCTTTCGTTTTCCAATTTTTTAGACAATTCATCCAGAGTACGATCATCTTCAGCAATTCCGTTATTTAACTGACGTATAGTTAGTTGGATCGCTTCAATTTGCAATTCTGTTTTGCGTATAACTGCATTAAAAGAATCTATCTCTCCTTGTAGTGTACGACTCTGTCCTCTTGTTGCGTCAAGGAGTCTTTGTTGTACAGCAATTTGAGCTTCTATGTCATTTAGCTTACTTTTCAGCTCTTGTTGGCGTGCTACTACCTGTTCTTCTAGACTTTGAGCACTAACTTGCCCAACAACAAATCCTGTCCACATTATTCCTAAAACAAAGACGGCTAAGTAGCGCATATATTGTCTATATTAACATGCAAAAAATGGCCCGAAGGCCATTTTTGCATGTTGTAAATCAATAGACAGAAATAAATAGCTATTCTTTTGCATCTTCTGTAGAAGATTCTATCTCCTTGCCTTTCTTTTCAACCTCAATGTCTGTGATGTCCTTTGCTGTAGCCTCTTCCTCTTCCGCAACTTCCTGTGCAAGCACGACAACTTCGTCAGCCCCAGTAAGCACAGTCACTCCTTCAGGTATTGTTAGATCACGAACATGTATCTGATCATCTATAGACTGGAGAGAAGATATATCTACTGAGATATTGTGTGGTAAGTGCGTTGCTTCAGCTTCAATCTCTATCTCGTGTAGTACCTTCACTATATTAGCTCCGACTTTTACCGCTGGAGACACACC
>JBFJWB010000033.1:0-4865 GCA_041623915.1 Minisyncoccia bacterium
AGGACCAAGATATAAAATCGCAAAACGACTAGGTGCCAGTGTCTTTGAGAAGACACAGGGCCAAAAGTTTGCACTTTCCGAAGCACGAAGCGCAAAAAATAAGCGTGGAGGACGGCGCCGTGGACCAAGTGAATACGGGAAACAGATGCTCGAAAAACAGAAGGTGCGTTTTACGTACGGAATTACGGAGAAACAGTTCCGTAACTATGTGCGCGAATCACTTGCTACACAGACAGGCAATCCCATTGATCGTCTGCATGAACTTCTAGAAATGCGTCTTGATAATGTTATATATCGTCTCGGACTTGCTCCAACAAGACGTGCTGGACGTCAAATGGTTGCACATGGTCACATTACAGTGAACGGTAAGAAAGTGCGCGTGCCAAGCTATGCGGTGACATTAACAGACCGTATAGCTGTGCGTGATGGCAGTAAGGCGCACGGAAATCTTGATAGTTTTGGCGAGCAATTTATGGAGCGCACACTGCCATCTTGGCTTTCATGGAATCCAAAAGACATGGAAGGTGGGATTGCTGAGCGTCCTACTTCTACGTCCGCTGATCCTGCTGGTGATTTATCAGCAGTGCTTTCCTTTTACACGCGTTAATTTTTGGTAATAATTGATTGAGTTATGGAATACCACATTACACTTCCTTCCAAGCCACGTGTTGTCTCTGAAGACAACACGTGCGGTACGTATGAGATAGATTCGCTATATCCTGGCTACGGCCACACATTAGGCAATTCATTGCGCCGCATTATTCTCTCGTCACTTCCGGGCGCTACAATTACTCAAGTAAAAATTGAGGGAGCTTCTCACGAGTTTGCAACAATTGAAGGCGTACGAGAGAGCGTTATGGAAATACTTCTAAACTTGAAGCGTGTACACTTTGTACTACATGGTGATGAGCCTCAGGGGATAAAACTTACAACAAAAGGTGAAGGTGAAGTACTTGCGAAAAACTTTACTCTCCCATCTCAGGTAGAGATTTCAAATCCTGATCAACATATTGCTGATTTGTCTGGTAAGACAGAGCTTGAGATTGAAGCCACTATTGAACGCGGTATCGGATATGTTCCTCGTGAAGTACTTACAAAAGAAAAAGTAGACATAGGCACAATTGCACTTGATGCTACATTTACGCCTATTCGTCGATGTAACTACGAAGTTGAGGATATGCGTGTTGGTGATCGCACCGACTTCAATCGCTTGCGTATATTGATTGAGACTAATGGAACCGTAACTCCTAGAGAGGCTCTAGAACAGTCCATAGAAACAATGGTGCATCAGCTATCTGCAATTATTGGTTTTCAAGAGCAAGCACCTGAGTCAATGATTCTGGAATCAGAAGTATCAGTTAAGGAAGAGAAGGAACCGACAAAGTTAAAAATTGAAGATCTGGGGCTTTCTACACGTGTCGCATCTTCTCTTGAAGAAGCTGGTATTAAGTCGGCAGCTGGACTAACTCGGAAGAGTGGTTCTGCATTGTCTGGGTTAGACGGCATTGGCGACAAAGCAGTGGAAGAAATTGTTACGGCACTTGCCGCACACGGCCTATCCTTGAAAGAAGATTAATTTATTTGTATTTAACGTATGAGCCAGAGAAACAAAGCACGCGCATTTAACCGACCGACGAATCAACGCCGTGCTCTTCTGCGTTCCCTTGCTCGCTCGCTTATACTACATGAGCGTATCTCTACAACGGAAGCTAAAGCAAAAGAGCTTCGTCCATTTGTGGAACGTTTGGTTACGTATGGTAAGCGGGGTACAGTAGCCTCGCGCCGTCTGGCTGATGCGGCTCTTGGAGGTGATAAGTCGACTACAAAAAAGCTTTTTGACGCTATAGCTCCGAGATATCAGGAACGAGATGGCGGGTATACACGAGTAATTAAGCGTGCAAAACGCGGTTCAAATGATGCCCGCAAACTTGCTTATATCCTATTCGTCTAGTACAAAGATATGACTGCACTCATGACTTCTTCAACATCGCCAAAGCCACTTATACAAGGAGTGGAAGAATATACCCACACAATTGACGCCACGAGTCGTACTCTGGGACGTGTTGCAAGTGAAGCCGCTGGAGTACTACTTGGCAAGTCTTCTGTCCACTTTGTAAAAAATGCTATTTTGCCAGTAACGGTTGTGATTGAGAACGCGGACAAATTACACATCACAGAGCGTAGAGCAAAAGGAAAAGTTTATACTCGCTATACTGGATATCCTGGTGGACTACGTAAGACACGAATGGATGAACTTATGGAGAAGAAGGGGATTGAGGAAGTCCTTCGCAAGACTGTCGACGGAATGCTCCCACGTAACAAACTCCGCAAGGAACGCATGAAGCGTCTTGTTGTAAAGAACTAATTATGACCACAAATACAGATTTTATTACTACAGTTGGACGACGTAAAACAGCCATTGCAAATGTGCGAATGCACAAAGCAAAGGAAACAAGCGTTCTTGTGAACGGTAAGCCAGCTAACGAGTATTTCAAGACGGTTGAACGAGCTGAAATTGCTCAGGAAGCTTTTGCAAAAGCAGAAGGTGCGGAGCACTATGAGGTGAAGGTGCATGTAGAAGGCGGTGGTATTTCTGCACAAGCAGAGGCAGTTCGTCATGCCATCTCCCGAGCAATAATTAAAGCAGAACCTAACACACGCCCAACTCTTAAATCTGCAAAATTCTTGACTCGCGATCCACGAGTCAAGGAGCGCAAGAAGCCGGGGTTGGTAAAGGCTCGCAAGCGCAAGCAGTGGAGTAAGCGTTAAATTAAAAACCTCTCGCAACACGAGAGGTTTTTTGACTCAAAACAAACATTCAGGCATAGTAGACTTATGAATGAAAAAGATGACGTATCGTTTGAAGATGAAGTCCACCCAGAAGATGTGGATTTAGTAGAAGAGGAAGCACAAGCGGGAGATGCTATAAAAAAAGTGCGAAATGACCTTGCCTCCTGCCGTAAAGAGAAGGCTGAATACTTGGACGGTTGGCAACGCGCTAAAGCAGATTATGTTAATGCGCTAAAGCGTTTTGAAGAAGAACGAAAGATAATTGCGAATGCAGGTGTAACAAGGTCTGTAATAGCGTTATTGCCTGCAATGGACTCTTTGGAGCGTGCTAAGGAGCACGGAGAAATTCCGGAGGATTTTGCTGGCATCGTAAAGCAGTTGGAGACAGGATTTGCGTCTCTGGATCTTAAAGAATTAGGATCTGAAGGTGAAATATTTGACCCTTCTCTTCATGACGCCGTTGGACAGGATATTGTAGAGTCAAAAGATGAAGATAACAAAATAACGGCCGTTCTTGAAAAAGGGTGGCGTATTGGTGAGTCAGTTATTCGACCAGCAAAAGTACGTGTCGGTATAGTTGCATTGGAACAATAATTTCCGTACACTACTCATACTTTAGTAACCTATTTTATTTTTTGTATTCTCTATGGCTAAAATTCTTGGTATTGACTTAGGTACGACAAACTCTGCAATGGCGATTGTGGAAGGTGGTGAGCCACGTGTGCTTGAGAACGCTGAGGGTGGTCGCACTACTCCGTCAATTGTTGCAATAGGTAAAAATGGTGAGCGTACTGTTGGTACTTTAGCTAAGCGCCAATCGGTAACTAACCCTCTCAACACCATTTATCAAATAAAACGCTTCATCGGACACTCGTTTGATGAGGATGCTGTACAGAAAGATAAGAAAGCTGTGCCGTTTGAAATGCGCAAGGCAGAAAATGGAGGAATTGAAGTAAAAATGGGGGAGAAGTGGTATCGGCCTGAAGAAGTGTCCGGGATGATTCTTAGCAAGATGAAAGCTGATGCAGAGGCACGTACTGGTGAAAAGATTACAGAAGCAGTGATTACTGTACCAGCATACTTTAACGACGATCAGCGTAGCGCAACAAAAGCAGCAGGACAGATTGCAGGACTTGATGTAAAGCGCATCATCAACGAGCCTACAGCAGCAGCGCTTGCGTATGGTTTTAACAAAAAGAAAGAAGAAAAGATTGCTGTCTTTGATTTTGGTGGCGGTACTTTTGACATCTCAATTCTTGAAGTAGGAGATGATGTGATTGAGGTTCGCTCTACAGACGGTGATGCTCATTTAGGTGGGAAAGATCTGGATCAAAAGATTATTGATTGGCTTGCAGAAGAATTTCAAAAGGAAAGCGGAATTGACGTTCGTAAAGACGCTTTAGCTCGTCAACGCCTTGATGAAGCCGCAGAAAAAGCGAAGATTGAACTCTCTACAGCAACAGAAACAGAAGTAAATATCCCTTTCATTACTTCTGATGCGTCTGGCCCTAGACACCTTCTTGTTAAGATGACTCGCGCTAAACTAGAAGAAATCTCAAGTGAATATATTGAGCGAGCAGTAGCTATCACCAAGCGAGCTATTGAAGCTTCTCCATTTTCAGTTGGCGATATAGACGAGATCATTATGGTTGGCGGACAAACACGCATGCCAGCGATTCAATCGGCAGTGGAGAAGTTCTTCGGTAAAAAGCTTCATATGGGTGTGAATCCTGACGAGGTAGTTGCCATGGGAGCCGCTATCCAAGCAGGTATCCTTCAAGGCGACGTTAAAGATATACTCTTAGTGGATGTAATTCCTTTGTCGCTCTCCATTGAAACTATGGGTGGTGTCGCAACTAAGCTTGTAGAACGCAATACGGCTATACCAACAAGCCGAACACAAACATTCTCTACAGCAGCAGATAACCAGCCATCAGTAGAAATTAGTGTCACACAAGGAGAACGAGCAATGAGTGCTGACAACAAATCACTAGGGAAGTTTATGTTGGACGGCATTCCACCAGCACCACGAGGAGTACCGCAGGTTGAAGTTACATTTGATGTAGATGCTTCCG
>JBFJWB010000034.1:0-4742 GCA_041623915.1 Minisyncoccia bacterium
ATAGTTGCGCTATAAGGTTATTATATAAATAAAACAGAGCCGTTCATGTGAAAGACTCTGGTGATGACAATAGACTTGTCACAAGCCTGTGTCTGGTATTGTGTAGAGAATGAAACCTTTACTCCATCCAGTTTTAAGACGTACAGCGAAGGAGGTGTCTGAGTATGGACCAGAACCATTGAGTAAATGAACAAGCTGTTCGGAGTCTTCAGGTGAGATTTCTGCCGAGAAATCGCCACCTTTGGATTCTCCTAGCAATCCAAAGTTTGGATTAGCTTCATCAAGCCCAATACCTCCGTGTTTGAATATGATTTTGCCATTATCAAATTCAATGGATGCTTTTTTTAGTGCTTGCGCCGTAACAAACGAGAGACAGTAAGATTCGGCATCCGTGTTTCCTGCTCCTGAAAGTGTGAATCCAGTTATCTGACCTTCGCTACGATTTATCTTAAACTTTATATCTTCCAATTTAATCTCCATGATAATCCGAGCCAATCGGACTTCTAACCATAGTTTATACAAGTAACATCAAGGCAAGTCAAACATACCTATCTTGCTGTCATATGTTAGCGGTGGAAAATCATTCTTGCGCGATGGAATATCAGTATCTAACTCAAGTGTTTAAAAATATACTCGTGAGAAAGCAAAAGACTTATAACAGTAAGGAAATTACAGGTTGCAATTAAATTCTAACCACTAATCAAAGAAGGTCTTCTTAGTTACAGGAATCATTAATATAATACTGACAATAATATACCAATACCATTCAAAGCCTAAAACAAAATCTATAAACCCCTCCCAAGCAGTTATAAGGAAAAGTGTGATGAAATTCTACTCCTAAATACTGAAATATACAGGCAACAAAGTCTCTGATTCTTGTTCTGCATAAAAGAAAACCGCCCAATGAGCGGTTTATGATAAACGGCGATTAATAAGGCACATTCACTGGCGTTCCTCTGATCCCCATAACATATGAGGGAGTGGTTGTATTTCATGAGCCTGTATTTATGTTAATCACGGAAGTGGTTTGTACATAATCATACCGATTGCAGTGGCAAGGAGCACAATACCAAGAAAGTTTACCCAGCTAAAAGTAATGGCGTCAAAATGTCTTGGAGCCACATGTGAGATAAAATACACAATGATGTATCCAACTGCTCCTGCGGAACCAACGATAGCAAACGGGAAAGCTGGGTTTGGTGCCTCTGGTATCGCTTGTCCCAACAATAGATTTGCAATCGTGCCGAATGTCATGCCAAGAACGAGCAAAATACAAAGCGTCCTAGTTGGGGCTAGGTCTCCTAAGACAAAATTAGGAACATTCATAATTCCAACCCCAAGAGGGATTAATATTATTCCAAGGACTGCGCCTAGGAACCATACAAATATTATTGCCTCTGGCTTGGCGCCACACTTTACAAATGAATTGAAAAGGATCAAGAGTGGCAGTAGAGAAACTAGTGCAACTAATGATTTACCGAACCAGTCAAGGTTATTTAGGAAGCTCATAATACACCTCTCGTTTTAAAGTACTTACGCTGGCAACTTTATACCACGCACTCTCTATGATGTAAATATTCGCTTGGTAGCGCACCTTATAGGGTCTAGGCAAGAATGTATGCGGATTAAAAGGTGTTTATTTGTTTAGAATTGACGGAGACAGTTCAACAGGTATGTGTGAATTGTTGGGTGAATAAATGTTACAAATCTTTTTATTCCCTTATCAATTGAGACGTAGGGAGAAGTAGGCTGTTCACATTTCGTCTTATCATGTCTGACTCCGTTTAGTGTGGGAAGTCAGAACTTTTGTATAAAAAGAAACCGCTTGTTTAGTCTAGGTGACCTTTTGTATCGTGAACTGAAACGCGCTGTGAAGTTAATGTCCGACCAATGACGTTTACCACGAGAGGGGCCACGACACTTGTCGTTACGCTTAGAGCTACGATCGCAGCTAATAGCTCACTGTCTATGATCCCTTGACCGAATCCAAGAAAGGCAACGGCAAGTGTTGTGGAAAGAGATGGTGTGGTAGCCGCGCCAAGAAGGGCACTCTCGCGAGTGGTGAAGCCGGTAAGCTTACCCGCCACAAAACCACTTCCGAATTTGACCATGATGGAGGACACGAGAACGACAAGAGTGAGAACAATTGCGCCGGAGACTTCCCAGAACACTCCTATATTTGTATTTGCACCAAGAGTAACAAAAAATACTGGAATAAAGAATCCGTAACTTATCGCGTGAAGTTTCGCTTTCAGTATCCTGCTTTGGATGGAACGAGAGAGCACTAGTCCAGCAAAGAACCCTGCAATAATTGAATGCAAACCGACAAATTCAAAGAATACAACTAGTCCAATAAGAATCAAAAGGACGAAGCGGAGCTCGCGTTCAAAAAGGTCTTGCTCTTCAGCGTAGTCCGAGAAAGTTGCCCAGCGAATACGTGGCATGAGCCAAGCAAGGGCTACAAGTGTCGTAAACAGGAATGGATAGAAAAGGAAGACGTATAGTGAGGACGAGGCATCTTGAAGCTGTAAAAGAACCGAAAGTAGAATAAGTGCAACAGAATCCACAATGACCGTAGCGCCGATTATAGTTTTGCCAAGTACAGAGTTGAGCAATCCCATTTTCTGGAATGATGGGACTAGAATCGCGATAGAAGAGGACATGAATATGATTCCGAGAAGAAGTGATCCAGTGAAGGAATAACCAAAGAGAATACCGAGACCAACACCGACAGAGGCGGGAATAAGTGCACTAAAGACGGCAACGACTGCAATCTTGTTCTTTACGCCCTGTGATTCAAAAAAGCGCGTCTCAAGCCCTGCCATGAACATGAGAAAGACGAGTCCCACATGAGCAAGAAAATCTATTGTGGCATCAGGTTCAAAGAGCCCTAGACTATATGGTCCGACAATAATGCCACCGACGATGAGCGCCGCAACCCATGGTACGCGCACGCGCTCAAACACGCTTGAAAAAAGTACAGCGACCAGAAGAATAATGAAAAAAGGGAAGAATCCGGGCATTCAGTGCAGTATATCTTATGTAAGGTCACTTTTGATAGGTAGAGCATATCTGAAAATCTTTTGTCTATGCTTTAGAGTCAGCCCGTATATCCTCCAGAACGGTGCCACGCGAAAAGCTGTTCAGATACGTGGTCACGGTGCAGTCGCTCCCACAAGAGATGGATGGCTATTGCGGTAAGAAGTACGCTGACATAAATAAGTAGAAGGCCACCGTATCCTAATGAGAGCCCTGCAAAGTAATCAATAAAGGTAATGGTGAACCATGACGTGATAGATATTGTGCCAGCAACGTCACCCAAGAATTCCCAACGTTCTCCAAGCTTGCCACTGCCACCTTTGGCGGCGGTTATGAGTCGACGTGTGAGTGGGCCGGCAAGAATAGATCCGTTGATAAGCAGTATGCCGATTATGGTCTGCATGAAGAAGAACTTTGGCGTGAGTGCAATGGCTTCGGAAAATACCAGCGCAACGCTGAGGAAATCAATCCCGAGCCCCACCAGTATCACTTTGCTAATGGTTGGGAAGACAGGATAGATATGTCGCTTAAGATGGAGAGATGCTTTTGAGATGAGGAAGAGAAAGTCTAGTACCAAGACTGTTCCGAGCGTAAATATGGAATGGGCGCTGTGCCCGATGAAAAATAGTTGCCGAGAAGATATTTCTCCGCTCCATGCGGGGATGCTGATGAGGAAGAGTATAACGGCAAAGTGTAAGGCGTAAAAAACTGAAAGGCGCCGATGAAATTGCGCTGGAGTTACACGCGAGAAAAGCCCAAGCGGTAGAAATAGGAAGATCCACAGCATGAATACAGGGGAAGTAAATTTGATCGCTGCTAGGCGTTCTGCAAGTTCGGGTACGATAACGATGCCTTCGTGTGCGTGTGCGGGCGTCATAAACGAAATTACGAACCAAGAGATAATCGCTATTCCCGCACCGGCATACAGGAGATAAATAAGTCGCCGTGAAAGCCAGTCAAATGTCACACAGGTATCGCCGTGTTGGTGGTGTGTTCCTTTGAGGATGAATACAAGACCCCAGAATGAAGCTGCACCAGCAAGCGCCAGACCAAATTGTTGACCAAAAAGCACAAGTTCAAGGAAAGTGATACCAAACATATCTATTTCTCAAAGATAAATAGCAAGACTCCGAGTACGTATGCGAGTTTTGCGGCTACCCAGTATGTAAAATCTCCTGTTTGCGAAATAAACAACACATTTCCAAGCAGGAGAATTCCTGTAAGAAAAATGAGAGTCTCACCGAAGCGAAGTTTGCCAAGCCAAAGCATAGCGAAATGGTAGCATGCCCGCGTCTTTTAGCAGATTTGGAATTTTCTTAATAGCTCCGCTGGGTGAAGGAAGTCAGAACTTTTATATAAAAAGAAACCGCCATAAGGACGGTTTTCCTTAAGGGGCGATCTTGGTAGTCAGTTGGCTACTTTTCGGGTCCATAGAATACATGAACATACGTTACCCACTGCTCATCATTTGGGCACGATGCGGTGTAGTATTTTGAATCAAAAATGATGAAGGCTCTCTCTTCTCCAGATGACGTTTCAGATACTCTGCCATCTGAGGTATGAAATTCTGCGAAACATTTTCCAAAACGTTGGAGTGGCCAGTAGAGCCTTCCCCAGCGCAGGAGAATAGGTTCCCCATGTGGGTATCCTTCTTGCGGTAAAATACCGATTTCCAAACGGACATAAGGTATTGGTTTACCCAT
>JBFJWB010000035.1:0-4329 GCA_041623915.1 Minisyncoccia bacterium
AGAAATACGTTATAGTTTCGTATTGTTTCTTAGGAGATAGAAATGAGAAAGATCGTTATCAGCGTTATTATGATGCTGGCTTGCGTTTCTGCACGCGCAGAATCCCGTGTTGAAATCGTGCCGGACAATATGTTCCTTTTTGTTGCGATCGGGATGATGAGTATGGCTCTTGCCATGTTTTGTTTAAGACGGAGGTATAGAGGATATCTAGGCGTCGCCATCACCGTCGCCTACGTCGCCATCACCGTCGCCGGCGCCTCCGCCATCGCCGCAACTGTCGCCACCGCCTCCGCCTCCGCCTTCGCCGCCACCTTCGCCTTCGCCATCGCCATCGCCATCGCCGTCGTCGTTGCTATTGAAAATAGTCCGCCGCCTGTGTTTTATGGTTTAGCGTGGTTGTATCAAGCACTTATGCTTGGCACAGGCGTATGGGTGTACATTGCCTAGCTGAATTGTGGAATGTGCACCATTAACCCCCGACATTTGTCGGGGGTTTTTTCTGTACACAACAGTCAGTAGTCATTTAAGAGCTTAAGCTAAATAACAAATCCGTGTTGGCGATGTTCATTACTTAATCCTCGCATACATTGTGTAGGGGTTAATCTCTTGGTACCTCATGTCCGCATATTATAGGTTTTTATAATAAGCTGGATTTCTATTTGTACTATTGCGTTGCGTTCAAGAGTGTTATGAGCTCTTCTGAAGGCGGAATATAAAATGGCGAGAGGAACTGTAAGATCGCCATTATTAGGAATCTGGAATGCAATCATTCCATGATATGGGCGGGTTCTCATAAAATACCTCCATGTGATTTTTTGAACTGCTGTCCGTATATAAGTATATCGTACTACGAGCGAGTATCTGTAAATGCGGTAAAATAAGTTGAAATGACAGGAGATACAGTACAGCAGGTAAAAGAAAAGCTTTCTATACAGGAAGTCGTTAGCGCTCATGTAAAAATTAATCGTGCAGGTAAGTCGTTGGTGGGGCTCTGCCCCTTCCACAAGGAGAAAACACCTTCATTTCATGTGTCTATAGATCGTGGGACCTTCCATTGTTTTGGGTGTGGTCAAGGTGGAGACATGTTTACTTTTACTGAAAAGATTGAAGGTGTAGATTTCAAAGGC
Organism: Minisyncoccia bacterium; assembly: GCA_041623915.1. GTDB lineage: Bacteria > Patescibacteriota > Minisyncoccia > Phycocordibacterales > Phycocordibacteraceae > C7867-001. The sequence continues at coordinate 1,128 of JBFJWB010000035.1, forward strand.
GCTTTAAAAATACTCGCGGAGCGAGCTGGCGTGGCGGTTGAATATACTCCAGAATCAAGAGCGCGAGCAGGAAAGATGGAAAGAATGCGAGACATAATGCAGAAAGCAACAGATTTCTTTGTGAATACTTTAGAGCCTAATAGCAGTGCCTACGCATACGCTGTTGGGCGTGGGCTTACCAATGAAACTATACAATCTTGGAATATTGGGTATGCGCCTGAAGGCTGGCGAACTCTACTTGACGCCTTTTCTCTAGAAGGTTATACAACCGCAGAGCTTGCATCTGTAGGTTTGATAAAAGAAGCAGATGGTAAGTCTGGCACATGGTACGATCGTTTTCGTGATCGCCTTATCTTTCCTTTACGAGATAGCGCTGGCAGAGTTGTAGCGTTTACCGGACGAGCTTTATCCAAAGATGAGCATGCGAAATATCTAAATAGTCCAGAAACTGATCTTTTTCATAAATCTGAAGTACTTTTTGGAATGGACAAAGCCAAAGATTCTATCCGTACACGAGGATTTGCGCTCCTAATGGAAGGGCAGATGGACGTTATACATGCACATCAAGCTGGATTTACTAATGCGATAGCGCTTTCAGGCACAGCATTGTCTAACACTCAATTGGCGCTTATTAAGCGTTACGCAGAGAATATTATGCTTGCATTTGACAGTGATGGCGCAGGTCTCTCTGCAACACTTAAATCAGCGCAATCAGCTATTTCTTGCGGATTGCGAGTAAAGGCAGTCCCACTTCCTGAAGGGAAAGATCCAGCAGATCTAATTACCAGAGATGGTTCAAAGGCGTTTGCGAAACGTATTCAAGAAGCTTCTCCCATTATAGAATTCTTCTTGGCTGAGTTAGCTAAGCGTGAAAAAGATCCACATAGACTGGTGCGACATATAGAGAATGTGGTTTTACCACTCATACGATCCATGGGAAGTCCTATGGAGAGGGAGCATTTCTTGGGAGTCACTGCTAGGACTCTGGGTCTTTCCATTGAATCTGTACGCGAATCTCTTGGGAAAGTAAAAGATCAAGTAATAAATAATGCACAACAAACCCCAAGTACTGCAATGTATGCAAATGGCAATCCTGATCCAGTATTAGCGAGAGGGAACCTGCTTTTAGCCACTATCCACGCATATCCAGATTCACCACTTGCTAAAAGGGTAGAATCAGAGTATTCTCGTATTATTGAAGCTCCGCCACCCTCGGGAGTGATTTTGTCCGATGCTGACCTTTTTCAGGCAGAACAAATGTTCGGCGAAAATCCTACAGAGAATATGGCCGATGAGCTTCTGTACGCCTTTGAAGAAGCGGTTATCCGCAAGGCGCATCAAGAATCAGTATACGCGTTAAGGGTTGCAGAAGCAGGGAACGATAACGAGGCCATAAAAGAAGCAGAGGCAGTTTGCGCCAGACTTTCAACACGTCTAGCAGGACTTGGTTCATAGATTTTAATTTTCAATTCACTCATCTATATATTATGGCGACCAAAAAAGCCACGACAAAGAAAAAGGCGTCTAAAAAGACGGTAAAGAAAACAACGAAAACTCGTAAATCGGTTTCTAAAAAGGTGCCTAAGAAAAAAGTAGTTGCCAAAAAGAAAAAGCCAGTAAAACTAAATAAGGCGGTAGTAAAGAAAAAAGCATCAAAGAAAGTGCGCGCCAAGAAGATTGTGCGCGCTGTTGCGAGAGGAGCAAAAGCAAAGGCTGAGGAGGAGAAAGAAGGTCTGGCAAATGGACTTGTTGAAAAAGGGAAAGAGCGTGGATATGTTACTTACAATGAGATTCTAAAAGCGTTTCCGCATGTGGAAGAGGATGTTAATTTCCTAGAAGCTTTGTATGAGAGTTTTTCTGTTGCTGGAGTGGACGTTCTTGAAGGTGGCATGCTTGAAGATAATGCTGATGAATATCTTGCAACACGCAACATCAAGGGACGCGAATCGTCTAAGTACGATTCCATACAGATTTATCTTCGTGAGATTGGGCAGTATCCACTTCTAACAGCTACAGAAGAGCGTGAATTAGCTCAACGTATTGAAAAAGGTGATAGCGAAGCGCGTAACATCTTGGCGCGCTCAAATCTTCGTTTGGTAGTTTCCATTGCAAAGAAATATGTTGGACGTTCTCCAGACTTAACACTCCTAGACCTTATTCAAGAAGGTAATCTTGGACTTTTTCGTGCCGTAGATAAGTTTGATTGGAGTAAGGGATTTAAATTCTCAACTTATGCAACATGGTGGATTCGTCAAGCAATTACCCGCGCGTTAGCAGATCAGTCTAGAACCATTCGCATTCCGGTGCATATGGTAGAAACCATTGCAAAATATAAGCAAGTATCACGTCGTTTAGCGCAGATGCTTGGTCGTGATCCACAGCCAGAGGAGGTTGCTGTTGAGATGGGTCTTGAACCAGAGAAGATTTATCAGATTGAGAAGATAAATCAGGATACTCTGTCTCTAGAGAATCCAGTTGGTTCAGATGATGATGAACGATCCACCTTAGGGGACTTTATTGCAGATGATAAAGTACCTTCGCCTGTTCAGGAATCGTCAGAACGTATCTTAACGGAACAGGTGCAACAGATTCTGGATGACCTATCACCAAAAGAACGTAAGATCCTAGAAATGCGTCACGGTCTTACTGATGGCATCTATCACACGCTTGAGGAAGTCGGTAAAGAGTTTGGTGTTACGCGTGAGCGTATTCGCCAGATTGAGGCAAAGGCCCTTGAGAAAATACGTGCACATGGCAAATCTCAGCATCTGAAGAGTTATTAATATTGAAATACATAGGCGATTTTGCTATAGTCTTTCTGGCCTTGTTCAGATAATTGGGGATACATAAATATGACATCACAAAAATCTTTCGCAACCATGTTTGGGTGTATGGATGGTAGGTGCCAAGAGAAAGCAGTTGAGTTTGCCAAAAATCTTCTTGGCGCAGAACATATAGACACTATCACTGAACCCGGTATCGACAAGATTCTTGCCGGAGGAGAGCATGCTATTGCTTCTGAAGCTGAGCTCGTGCAGTTGCGTTCTTGGTTGAAAACAAAAGCAACAATCTCTGCGGAAGGACACGGTTCGCAAAAGGCTATTATTGTCGGACATTGTTCATGTGCTGGGAACCCAGTATCACTCAATGAGCACGTAACACATCTTAACAGAGCAAGTGAAGCTGTTAAGGCGTGGGGACT
>JBFJWB010000036.1:0-4059 GCA_041623915.1 Minisyncoccia bacterium
AAATCACATAGGAGCTCTCTCAAATGTGCCAGCACGTGAGATTGCAGACAAAGAGCGCTCAATGAAGGAAGAATTAGGCAACATGTTAGAAAATACGAAGAATGAAATAGATAAGACGATTGCAAATCTCGGAAACATACCAGACAACGATGAATAAACATAAAGACCGCCCAATAGGGCGGTCTTTATATTTGGTGGAAGTGGCGGGAATCGAACCCGCGTCCGAATCTGATGTTGAAAACGCTTCTACGACGCATAGTCCTGATTAATATTTAAGAAAGGGTGTAAGAAATCAGGACAAAATCACTCCTTTGCGAGTTCAAGATTGAAGTGTTACGGATGAACAGCCGGACACCGAGCTTACGGAGAATTCCGCCCGCCCTCTTTGCCGTAAGCACCAACAGAGGGAAGACGTCGCAAGGCGAGGTGAGCTTACGCTCGAACCGGCGCGTATGCGAACGCAAAATCTCCTACCTTACTAAAGTAAGGTGAGCGAGTTGCGCCTGCAAAAGTATTTTTGGCAGGTTTGAAGTGCAGACCAGTTTTAGGTGGTGAGCCTGCATGCACCGCGTCGCACGTATTTCAAAGTACAGACCGTCAAAGCCGGTCACCCCCAGAAAGTATACGAGCTCGTAGCTCTTATACTTTATGGGACCGAACGAATTATGTGTTCTTTATAGCACGTTGGGCTTCAATATCCGCTTCTCGCTTTTTGATATCTTCACGATGATCGTGTTTGCCTTTTCCTCGCACAATAGCTACGGAAATCTTCAAAAGTCCACGTGTATTGTACACCTCAATTGGGATAATTGTCAAGCCCTTTTTTGATTCAGCATCAGCAAGTTGGCTTATTTCTTGTTTTTGTAGCAAAAGACGGCGCGCGCGCTCAGGGTCATATTCTGAGCTAGTGTTTGAGGCTTGATAAGGTGGAATTGTCATGCCGACAATGAACGCTTCACCTCCGCGCACTACAATATGCGATCCATCTAAAGAACCATGTCCTTCGCGAAGTGACTTCACCTCACTGCCAAATAATTCCATTCCAGCAGGAAATGTTTCAATTATAGAGAACCGTAACAGTGCTTTTTTGTTAGTTAGAAGTTTCATGGATGGAAAAGAGTTTCTCAATAGCGGGCTTGTGCTCTATGAGATCATCATGTCCCATTTGGTACGTTTCCGCCACTTTTCTTCTTGTTCTTGTAAGCATACCAGTTGGGAGCGGGTATGAAGGACTGATTACTATTATTTCTTCATCGCTAGGCATGTGGTCCCACTGTTTTTCGTTAATGTCTTTTAAGATAAGTTCGCGTATTACTGGTCTGGCAACTGCAGAATAGCCACGTAAAAGCATTCTTGTGCCTAGCGTTGGGCGTGTACTGTTTGAGATAATAAGTATTTTTGTCGCACCAGCTTTTCGTGCTTGATGAACAAGGTCGGCCATGTTTGCACTTATTCCTCCGTCAATATATGGATGTACACCAAGACGTACAGCCCCGCCATACAGTAGTGGTATAGCTTTTGCGGCACGCATAACCTCATATGGATCAAACCATGTATCGTTGTTGATATACAATGTTTGACCAGTATCTAAGTCAGTTACAGGCACAATCCACTTGCTTGCAGTTTTTTTGAGCGCTTCAATATCAAGAGGAAGTTCTTGTTTCAATATCGTGTCTACAACATAGTCTAAGTTAAGTTTTGGCGGAACAAGACTTACAATGTTTGCTGAAGGCACATAACGAAGCCAGATGCGTTCAATGTCATCCACTTGCCCTGAAAGATAATAGAACATTGCGCCAACTGAACCAGATGCAGATAGAAATATGTCTGGCTCAGTTATATTTAGTTTTTTAAACAGTGCGACCAACGCTCCGGCAGCATATGCGCATTTCATTCCACCACCGGAAGTTATAATTGCCGTTTTCGCTTCTCTCATTTATAGAGTATAGCCAGAAAATAGGAAAATCGCGCGTATTTAATGTATACTCTTTGTCATGGCAACAGCACCAAATATGCAAAAAAAAGGAAAAAAGAAATCCACTATAAAAAAGTCTAACAAGACACCACGAGACATGCTTCCGGCCGGCCCGTCTTTCTTCAGTAATTTAGTAACTACTATAATAGTGTTTCTTCTTTTGATGAGCGTTTATACGTTTGTTTCTGACGTCACTAATAAAATAGAAGAAATACCACTCTCTCAGGTTGCTACAGATGTTAACGATGGAAAAGTTGAACGCATTGTGGTCAAGGGTGATCTTTTAGAAATCGTATACACAGACGAGACCGAGTATACTTCTCGTAAAGATCCGTCAACTGGGCTACCGGAGACATTTACTGCGTATGGCGTAACTCCAGAAACTCTTTCTCAGGTCATAATCTCTGTAGAAGGGCAATCGGGGTTCTGGTTCTGGTTCCTTAGAGTTGCGCCTCTACTGCTTCCAATTCTTTTCATTGGCTTCTTGTTCTGGTTTTTGTCGCGTCAAGTAAAAGGTGCAGGAATGCAAGCTTTTAGTTTTGGGCAATCTAAAGCAAGAGTAATTGACCCAGCTGATACAAAACAACGCGTCACATTCTCTGATGTGGCGGGCGCTCGTGAAGCCAAAGACGAACTTATGGAAATTGTTGACTTCTTGAAAAATCCAAAGAAGTTTCTAGACATTGGCGCACGTATACCAAAGGGAATCATATTAATGGGAGCACCAGGGACTGGCAAAACTTTACTTGCTAGAGCTGTCGCTGGAGAGGCTGGAGTACCATTCTTTTCTATTTCGGGGTCTGAGTTCGTAGAGATGTTCGTTGGTGTTGGCGCGAGTCGTGTCCGTGATTTGTTCCAACTTGCAAAGAAGGGCGCACCATCAATTATCTTTGTAGATGAGATAGATGCAGTTGGTCGTGTGCGTGGGTCAGGAGTGGGTGGTGGCAACGATGAACGAGAGCAAACGCTCAATCAGATTCTTGTAGAGATGGATGGTTTTGAGCCAACAGAGAAAGTAATTGTGATGGCAGCTACAAATCGCCCAGACGTACTTGACCCAGCTCTACTTCGTCCTGGTCGTTTTGATCGTAGAGTGACAATTGATTTACCAGATCGTAAGGATCGTGAAGCGATTCTGAATATCCATGCACGCCAAAAACCTCTTGGTCCAGATGTGAATGTCTCAGTGGTTGCAGAACGTACACCTGGATTTTCTGGAGCTGAGCTTTACTCACTTATGAACGAGGCTGCAATTTTAGCTGCTCGCGAAGAGAGAAAGGAAGTAGCTCAATATGACTTAATACGTTCTATTGAAAAGGTAATGCTCGGCCCAGAACGAAAGAGTCACCTACTCACAAAGAAAGAAAAAGAACTTACGGCATATCATGAAGCTGGTCATGCTTTAGTTTCCTCCGTGTTGCCGTATGCAGATCCTGTACACAAGATCTCTATAATTTCTCGTGGTCGTGCGGCTGGATATACTCTCAAATTGCCATTTGAAGATAAGAAGATGCAATCAAGAAAACAATTCTTAGATGATATATCAGCAACTCTTGGTGGATACGTTGCAGAAGAAATGGTTTTCAACGACGTAACTACAGGCCCGTCTAATGATTTAACTGTTGTAACAGCACTAGCGCGTGATATGGTATCCCGTTATGGAATGAGTGAGAAGCTCGGCCCAATTGCTTTTGGAGAACGAGAAATCGGTCATGAGCAATATTCTGAGACTGTAGCTACTCAAATAGATGCAGAGGTAACTCGTATTGTTGAAGAAGCTAAAGTAAAGGCGCAGGATATCTTGAAGAGACACAGGAAAGCGCTCGACGCAATTGCTATGGAGCTTGTAGAGAAAGAAACTGTAGAGCGTGAAGATTTTGAGAAGACGCTAATTGCAAATGGCATAACTCCAAAACAGAAGGAAGATGAGAATATAAGCAATGTCTCAGCGAGTGTCTCCTAGCTCAAAAATACAATATTCCATACAACGCATTTTAGTTGTATTATGATTTTGTGTTTGGGCGTGTAGCTCAGTTGGTTAGAGCACGGAGCTTATACCTCCGCGGTCCCTGGTTCGAGTCCAG
>JBFJWB010000037.1:0-3950 GCA_041623915.1 Minisyncoccia bacterium
ACACCCAAGGGGCGCCCGCAAGGGCAGCCCCTGTATTAATTCTTGAGTGCTATAATTTAAATATGAAAGGCTTTCTAAATGAATTTAAGACGTTTGCAATAAAAGGAAACGCTATAGATCTGGCTGTAGGTGTAGTCGTAGGCGCTGCTTTCGGTCAGATTACAACTTCGCTAGCGAAAGATATAATCACACCACCAATAGGCTTTTTGCTTGGAGGGTTTGATTTTAGTACATTAGCCATTTTTCTTGGAGGTGATTCCGTTATACGATACGGCTCGTTTCTGCAGGCAATCCTTAATTTTGTCATTATCGCGTTCGCTCTTTTTCTTGTTGTTCGTGCACTTAATCGTCTAACGAAAAAACAAGAACAGGATGCAAAAGCAGTGACAAAAGTAGATCCGCAACTGGAGGTGCTAAAGGAGATTCGTGATTCACTTACTGCAAATAAATAACATGAAAACCTTGTTTGGAGGCATTGCTTTAATTATCCTTGTTGGAATTTCCGGTTTTACATACCGTGCGATTACAGAGAGCAATCCAAAGCAAACAGCTTGCAGGCTTGATGCTCGCGTGTGCCCAGACGGGACTACTCTTGGTCGTGTTGGTTCTGCGTGTACCTTTCCATCTTGCCCACCACCAAATGTCGCTCTCGCTACATTTAATATTCAGTTTGCAATCCCAGTTGGGTACTCGGATTCTGCTAGTGATAATTCCGCAATTGCTTATACAAAAACACAAAAAGCATCTTCAACACAGGAAAGTATCATTACAATACAATCTGTACCGCTTATCGCGTCTTCCACGCCAATAGACATAATCCGTGCCAACGCCATACAAGATGGTTCTGGTCTGCCAGCGCCAGCGACATCTCTCTCTTCAGTTTCACTTGGCCGTTATTTGTTTACTGTTGTGCAGATAGGTAGGTTTGAAGGTGTTGTAAATACAGCATATTACCTTGTACGTCCTGACGACATCGTACGTTTTGATGCTATTGATATAGGTGTTGTGCGTTGGGCAGACCCGCAACTTGATGTTAATAAGTTGCCTGCTCATAAAGATTTACACGCACTACTTAAAACTTTGCAAGGAAACTAAACACAATACGTCTGATATGCTTGTGTAAGTATGAGTAGATATACAATAATTAAACTATGAATGATTTTGAAAAAATAACAGGCGATTTTGGAATCCGCATTGCAATTATAGGAACTCTTGCAGTTCTAGGCCTTTTCTTATTAGCGCAAACTGTAGCAGTAGTACAAAATCTTGGAAGATCAGAGTATTCAGCTACAGAAACGATAACAGTATTTGGTAGCGGTAAGGCAAACGTTGCTCCAGATGTGGCACGCATTACCTTCAGCGTACAAAATTCTTCGGAAACCGTATCTGAAGCGCAAACAGAGACAACCAAACAAGCTAATGCAACTATCGATTACGCAAGAAGTCAGGGAATTGAAGACAAAGACATCAAGACACTCTCGTACAATGTTTATCCAAAATATGAATACCAGCGCCCATGCTCAAACGGTGCATTGTGTCCAGAATATTACTCCAATACACCACGTATTGTTGGTTATCAAGTTTCTCAAACCATACAATTAACAGTGCGTGACCTAGATTCAACTGGAACTATATTGGGCGGTATCGGAGCCCTAGAAGTACAAAATATTTCAGGTCCAAATCTTACTCTTGACGATCCTACTGCTGGTTATAATGTTGCGCGTGCAGACGCAATTGCTGAAGCAAAGATACAGGCGCGAACTCTCGCAAAACAACTTGGAGTACGTCTAGGGGGTATCGTTAGTTTCAGCGAATCTAAAGGGAATAATGGTTATTACGCACGAAAATTAAGTCTTGAATCTTCGTATGACGGAGAATCTGTCGCCACACCAGAAATTCCAACGGGTGAAAATGAGTATTCTGCAAACGTCTCTATCACCTATGAAATTCGTTAGAGTGATCTAGACAACACAAAACAGGCGCCGATAAGCGCCTGTTTTCGTACTGGGCTATTTATTTGAACTTCGATATGTTCTTTCTCCGACAACGCATCCATCACAACGTCGTATTGGCTCCTTTTGACCCCATAGGGCAATTTCACCTGTAGGTGTGTGAATGATTGACCGCCTGTTTGTTCCAGCACTAATACGATTGATTATTCCGTGAACGTCTGGATTGTTATAGTGCTTGCAAATCAGCTTACTAGTACCATTAATTGTCATTAATGCAGAGCATCGATTATTTGATCCATCGTTCCAGTCTCCAACAAAACAATTCCGAGCATCGTTCGGATCAATTTGTGCAGTCACTACTACAGCAATAGCAAGTTTGCGATGAACAGTATTTTTGGGTTGTAGAGTTGTTACTTTCATTAGAGAATCTCCAAATTAGTTTCCGTGCCGGAGAATACCACAGGATCAGCCTTGACGCTCTACTGTGTAAGGAGTATAGTGCGTATATCAAGGCCCGCAGGGCTTTTTTATTTGGAAAAACTATCTTACGAACCATGCGCGCATTAATTAGTTATCTTAAGCACGTTCGCGATGAGCTACAGCACGTTGTGTGGCCGTCTACTCATACTGCTATAGCGCATACACTGGTTGTTATTCTAATATCGGCAGTTATCGCAGCTCTTATTGGAATTTTGGACTATATCTTTAGCGGTGTAGTAAGCCGTATTATTGGTGCATAATTCTTATTTTCTGTATGGAAGACCAAAACCTAAACGCTAACGAACAGGAAAACTTTAACAAGGAAGCCAATATGGCCAATATTGATCCTGTTATACGAAAAGAAATCAGAGATGAAACGCAACTCTCTAAAGAAGATGCAGAGTGGTATGCGATTCATACATATGCTGGGTATGAGAATGCTGTTGAGCGCAATCTGAAACAACGAATTGAGTCGCTTGGAATGGAAGGCAAGATATTTGATGTAATTGTGCCAACCGAAAAGAAGATTAGAGTCAAAGCAGGTAAGCGAATAGTAGAAGAGGAAAAAATATACCCCGGTTACATATTGGTGCTTATGCTCGTGGACGATGATTCGTGGTTTGTGGTGCGCAATACACCAAGAGTTACTGGTTTTGTAGGAAGTGGTACAACACCTGTCCCTATGGATCCAGCGGAAGTATCTGGCCTAATGAACCGTATGACTGCTGAGGCACCAAAACACAGAATTGACCTAGTTAAAGAGGATCCAGTTGTTATAGCAGATGGTCCATTTAAGGACCTTGAAGGCAAGGTTGGCGAGATTGATGAGGATCGCGGAAAGGTTAAAGTGCTTGTGTCTATGTTCGGTCGCGAGACTCCTGTCGAGCTAGACTTCTTGCAGGTAAGGAAGCTCTAAGGTAAAGTCCTTCTACATATGGCTACCGTTGTAAAAAAGATAAAACTACAAATCCCAGGAGGCTCAGCTACGCCAGCTCCTCCGGTGGGTACTGTACTTGGTCCTGCTGGTGTTAATATTGGACAGTTCGTGACTCAATTCAATGATGCCACTAAGGACAAAAAAGGCATCGTTATTCCTGTTGAACTTTCTGTCTATGATGATCGTTCGTTCACTTTCATACTTAAGAACCCGCCTGCTTCTCGCCTTATTCTTACGGCGCTTGGTGTCGCAAAAGGTTCTAGCAAGGCTCCTGCACAAAAGGCAGGTACGCTCACTAAAGCGCAGGTATCTGATATTGTGAAAGAAAAGATGCCCGACTTGAACGCTGGTTCAGAAGAAGCTGCCGCGCGCATCATTGAGGGTACTGCCCGCTCCATGGGGGTTGAGGTGAAATAGTATCTGTAATACGCAATTTCAATAAAAGAAAAGTCCCTGCAATCTTGCAGGGACTTTTTGTTCATGATCAACGCTCAAGAGTCATGAATGTAAAGAGTAAATTCTTATGTCTATAAGTTTCCCGCATAAGCATTTTCGGAAACTGAGCTTCATATTCAGGAAAG
>JBFJWB010000038.1:0-3284 GCA_041623915.1 Minisyncoccia bacterium
ACGCCACCTCTACAGGTATAGATAATCTTTCTTTTGCGATTGAAGAAATGTCCCGTACCATACGTACTGGTTCAAATTATCAAACATGCCCCGGTGGCCAACAACGTTGCACCATACATAATAGTTTTACTTTTACAGATACGTACGGCGAATCGGTCACATATGCTCGCTCCAATGGTTCCATCAAAAAAGACGGTAATTCAGTGACTGATGAATCTCTGGTCGATGTCACATCATTAAAGTTCTACATTACAGGAGCAAATCCTGGAATTGCAGATGGACTTCAGCCGTATATCACTATTGTTGTAGCTGGGACGGTATCAGCTGGACCAGGAAGAGAAGATAAACCGTTCACTGTACAGACCGGAGCAAATATGCGCGCAATTGACCTATAGTTTATGAAGTACTTATCAAATAATACGAATGATATAGCAGACACTTTTTTATACAGGAAGCGTGGATTTACTCTAATTGAAACATTAGTTGCTGTAACAATCGTGACTTTGGCTACAGTCGGACCACTTACGGTAGCCAATAGTACACTTGTCGCAACATACAATGCTCGCGAACAACTTACCGCATCCTATCTTGCGCAAGAGGGTATCGAGTATGTCCGTGCAATACGAGACAATGCGTATCTTGACGCGTATTCAATTGGCGGATCTCCAGTAGCATGGAATGATTTACTTACGGGGAATGGAGCGCTTTCATTGACTGCGTGTCGCAATTCGTACTGCACACTTGATGCTATTGGTACATCATTTGGATACGGTTCTGGTCGCGCTATACGAACCTGCGCTATACCGAGCAGTCGTTCCTCATGTGGCGCTCTTTATGACAATAATGGAGAATATTATACACAGCAGGCAGTTGGCGCACAGACAGTATTTACTCGCACAATTCGCATTTTAAACATACCAGACACTATTGATCTTGATGGTGCTCCATATCCGGAAAAGCAAATAGAATCAAAAGTGACATGGTCAACGCGTGGAAAGACGTATTCAGTTACCATTTATCACCACATAACACCATGGCAATAGTACACGCATTAAACATGAAGCAGAATGCAAAAAGAGGGTTTGCCCTATTTATTTCCGTTATATTCATGTCAGTAATGCTGTCTATCGGCTTAACTCTTGCGTCTCTTGGATTCAAACAGAAACAACTAGCTTCTATAGCTGTTAAATCTCAATATGCATTTTACGCAGCCGACTCTGCGTTGGAGTGTGTATTATATTTTGATCAACAAAAAGAAGATGCAAACGGAGACGCTTGGTTTGATTATGATTCGCATACAAACGGAAACCCACCCGGTGCTGTTGTCTGCGGTGGAGCTTCTCCAGATTCGCCTAGCTATAACCGAAATGCACTTAGAGGGCTGTTTACTCAACGAATAAGACTAAATAAAGATGCTTCTGGAGTCTATACACAATGCGCTGATGTTTCAGTTTACAAATACAAAGTACCAAATGCTACACGCCCGTACACCACATATATCTTTTCTCAAGGATACAACGTGCCATGTTCTGTAGTGAGCTCGCCAGCGGGGGCTTTGTTCACAGCACGTGGTCTTCAAACACAGTATTAGATTTCAGGTATGATGGGGCTATGAAAGCTCCAAAGTCGGTACAAAATCGTGTAGACAAGCTCAGGAAGGCGATTGAGAAGTATCGTGATCTTCAGCACTCAAAAGATGAAACTCCAATTTCGCAAGAAGCACTAGATTCATTAAAGAGTGAACTTGCAAGCATAGAGACAAGTTACCCATCATTGATTGTCCCGACTTCTCCCACGCAAACAATTGCAGGAAAGGTGTTACCAGAGTTGAACAAGGTTCATCATACTGTGCGACAGTGGTCATTTAATGATGCTTTTAATGAAGAGGAGATACGCTCATTTGATGCTCGTGTACGTCGCATATTAAAACAATCAGGTATTAATAATGCTGAGCCAACTTATGATTTAGAGTTAAAAATAGACGGTCTGAAAATAGTATTAACATATAAAAAAGGGGAATTGGTTACAGCCTCAACACGCGGAGATGGTAAGGTCGGAGAAGATGTAACGCACAATATACGAACAATCTCAAGTGTGCCAAAAACGCTTCTACATGAGATTGATTGCATAGTTGAAGGGGAAGTGTACCTCACACGTTCTGGTTTTATAAAGCTTAATGAAGAACGTCTAAAAGAAGGCTTACCTGTATTCGCTAACCCACGTAATGCAGCTGCTGGTTCGATACGTCAACTTGATTCGGACATTGCAGCTAAACGGCCTCTGGCTGTATTTATTTATGATCTAGTGCAGTCTTCGGAATCGTTACCTAACACTCAAACAGGTGAGTTAGAATTTCTTTCTAAACTTGGATTCCCAGTTAACCCAGAGCACATACACGCTGATACTTTGGAGGAGGTATTTTCTTTTTGGGAGAAATGGCAAGGCAGTATACGTGATCAAGTCGATTATCAAATAGATGGCATTGTGTTGAAAGTAGAACAACAAGATTATCAAGAATTGCTGGGGTATACAGGTAAAGCGCCACGTTTCGCTATCGCATATAAATTCCCTCCTGAGCAAGTGCAAACCATACTTGAAGACATTACTCTACAAGTTGGTCGTACTGGTAAGCTAACTCCAGTTGCTCACTTGCGTCCAGTGGCTGTGGCTGGAACTATTGTATCTCGTGCAACTTTGCATAATGAAGACTTTATTCATGAGAAAGATGTTCGCATTGGTGATACTGTAATCTTGCAAAAAGCTGGAGATATTATTCCGGAGATTGTGCAGGTTATTCCAGAATTGCGTCCGCAACAAGCAAAACGATGGTCATTCCCAAAGCGTTCAGAACTTTGCGGAGGAACTGGCGATATAGAGCGTGTCGCTGGAGAGTCTGCACACCGGTGTATTGAGTCTGGCTCATTTGATCAGCAATTACGTATACTTGCGCATTTTGCAGGCAAAAGCGCATTTGATATAGATGGGATGGGCCGTGAATCTATAAGAGCACTCATGGAAAACAATTTAGTCTCTACACCACCAGATTTTTTCGAGCTAACTAAAGATGAAATATTGACTCTTGAAGGTTTTGAAGAGAAGAAGGCAGAAAATCTTCTGCTTGGGATAAACTCATCAAGAAATGTTTCGCTACACAGAATGCTGATTGGACTCTCAATACCGCATATCGGCTATGAAACAGCTTACCTACTCGCGACTCGTTTCAAGACACTTGCGACATTGAAAAAAGCAAGTCTGAAAAATCTATCAAACATTGAAGGTATAGG
>JBFJWB010000039.1:0-3032 GCA_041623915.1 Minisyncoccia bacterium
ACAGCATCCCTAGATGCATCATTCATAACAATTGGATACTCCGCATCTGCAAGATTGCAGTCTGAATTCATTAGTGCAATTACAGGAATACCTGAATCACGTGCTTCTTTCACAGCATGCCTTTCATGCCGAGGATCTATAACCAACATTGCATCTGGGCGTTTTGTGAGCCCAACTATTCCATCTAGGCGAGTTGTTAAACGGTCTTCTTCACGACTCAAAAATACCAACTCAAGCTTGGTGTGCTGTCTAGCAAGTTCTCCAGACGCACGACCCTCTCTGATTTCATTCCAACGATCAATTCGTTTCTTTATCTCTGAGAAGTTAGATATTGTCCCTCCGAGCCAACGAGTAGACACATACGGCTGGCTGATGTTAGTCGCCATCTCGCGTACAACATCTGCAATCTCTGATTTCCCACCAACAACAAGAACTGTCTTGCCATCCTTGGCGAGTGCTGACATTACCTGTTTTGCTTTTGCAAGATGTTCTTCAGTTTTTACTAAATCAAAAAATTCTATACGCCCCTTTTTGCCTAATATGAAAGATTTCATAGAAGCATGCCTACGGCTCTTTGCTTGCGCAAAATGAGCGCCCTTTTCAAAAAGGCGTGTCACATCTGTAGCGGAATCAATATTTGTCATGTGAGGGCTACTCTACCGTAAAGATGTCGCCAACGCAAGCTGGCAATCACTACCAAAAGCGCAAAGTATCAAGTGTTTACAAAGCCTGTAGAGCAGACACAACATCGTCCAAGTCCCCAGCGAAAATGGCAGGCAAATTATGCCATGACTCCTTTATCCTATGATCAGTCACTCTATCTTGAAGAACATTATAAGTGCGAATCTTCTCGGACCGATCGGCAGTACCTATCTGCTCTTTACGTTCTGCTGCATGTTTTTTTGCCTCTTCTTCTTCATGAAGTTGATCTAGCTTTGCTCCTAAGATTTGCATTGCTTTCTCTCGGTTAGCTATTTGTGACCTCTCTGACTGTGAACGAACTTCTATACCTGTTGGTCTGTGTACTAGACGTACTGCAGTCTCAACCTTGTTTACATTTTGACCACCAGCACCTCCTGCTCGAGAAAATTCCATCTCAATATCAGATGGGTTTATCTCTACTTTTGATTTTATACGTATAGGTAACACTGCTACTGAAGCAGTTGATGTGTGTGTACGTCCTGATTTTTCAGTTATAGGTACTCTCTGGATCCTGTGTACGCCTGTTTCATATCTTAATGCGTCAAACGCATTAGCACTATGTATTTCAAGTGTGAGATTATCAATAATCTTCGTTTTCCAACCCTTGGATTCCGCATATCTTTCATACATATCTTTCAACTCTCTTGCAAAGAGAGTTGCTTCGTCACCACCAGCTCCAGCACGGAACTCCATAACGATTGACTTGGGACGCTCTTCTATCTCTTTTTCTTTTTCCAATATCCTCTCAATTTCTTTTAGTATGTTGTGCTTGCGTTCCTCTATACGTATTTGGTCTTCTTCTGCTATTAAAGTAAGCTCGGCGTCTCCATTGGCAGTAGCAAGCGTGTCTTCTATCTCTTCAGAAAGACGTTCGTACTCCTCAGCAAGATAGGCCGTCTGATGATTCTTTTTAAATTCTGGTGAATATTCCATATGGTAGACATGTATATTTCACTAAAATATGATGGCAAGACGCCATATTTTAGCTCAATTATGACGCCTGCTTTGCCTTCAATGCACGCTGTTTGAAGCGCTCTACCCTACCAGTTGTATCCAGAGACCTGTCTTCTCCTGTATAAAATGGATGCGATTTTGAAGATATTTCTATTGTTACCTTTGGATATTCTTTGCCATCTTTTTTGCCTACATCTTCAGTAAAAATAGTGGAGCCAATCAAAAATTGCTCGCCAGAGGCAATATCTTCAAAAAGCACTGGTCGATATTCTGCTGGATGTATACCTTTCTTCATGTAGATATGACTATACCTTAATCATTTTGCTTGCGCAAATATAATCACAACCCAAATTAGAACTCCTCAAACTTGGTTGTTGTGTTAACTCGTACGCACTTTGAAGCGCCCCCATCACATGATAAGCAGTATTTATATGGCTCAGTTACTACCTGAGAAACACTTCCATTATCTCCTGCACATGAATCAGGGATAACTGGAACTGCTCCTGTTGGAGTAGATAATGTACATACATTTGCTTCACTTGCCGTCCAGTTAAGGTTTACTGTATCTCCAGACCGTACTCTAGTTCCACTTGCAGAGAGAGTATAGTTCGCTGGGCCAGAACACGTACCAAGTGCCCCAACTTGATTAACTGTGACGTTACATGATGGCGACTGTTCATCATTTGAATCGGTCACAGTTACAGCATAATTTCCGGCGGTCTCGTAATTATAACTAAAAGATGTATCGCCTCGCGTGCCAAGAACACTTCCTCCTGGAGCTTCTTTCCAAACATATGGATTGTTTGAACTATTTTCTACCGTCCAATTAGCGTTATTGCCTTCATCTATAGTTTGAGAGTTTGGTTTACAAGAAATGCTTGGTCCGGAATCGGAATTTGAACCTGGTCCAGAATTTGAATCTGGCTCTGAACAACTTGAATCAGAAGGAGCCACAGTAGACGAGCAAGTTCCATCACACTGTATTATTCCTGACTTAGTCTGACCACATGAATTAGCTGGGCCACTACACGATGAGCTGTAGTTTGCCACACAGGTGTCGCTTACGGTAATTGGAACCCAGAATTTACAGTCATTATTCTGATCATGTTCCCAGTCTTCGTGAACATTACAAACCGTCTGGTAATACGTACCGGGAGACCTAAACGTGTATTGCACAGAAGCTTCACTCTCTTCTCCTGGACGCAACGCTGGTGTTTGAGATTCTCCTATTTTTGTTGATGCCAGTTGAGGAGAAGATGTTATTGAAAAATTTGTTGTTGACTCCCTAGAATCAATTTCTCCTAAATTACTTACTGAAGCTGTTAAATCAACTAATGTCCACGTTTTCACGCTTGTAGGCCTTACGTCATCTACAG
>JBFJWB010000040.1:0-2638 GCA_041623915.1 Minisyncoccia bacterium
CGCCCCTCTACTCCGTCTCCATTGCAGGTTTCTCAAGAGCAATTGGATCTAGACCCAGTTTCTCTCCTTCAATCCGATACACGTCCTTATCAATTTTGCCAAGTTCTTTATAGCCAGCGTTGTAATGAGATACTGCTGTACCTAAGGTGTTACCCAGCTTGCGATAATACTCTTCATACGCTCCAACATGCTTCCCGAGCTCTCCCACTCGCTTTTTAATCTCTTGAGCTTGCTCTTCAATCTGAAGAGATTTCAGTCCCTGTAATACAGTTTGCAAGTACGCTAAAAATGATGTTGGAGAAACAATGATAACCTTTTTCTGAAAAGCATATTCTATAAGGTCTCGTGTCTGCGCTTTCATCGCCCCCACTTGATTCGTGAGAAGGTCGTAGTAAATACCCTCAGAAGGTATGAACATGAAGGCGAACTCCATCGTATTTTCTTCGGGACGTACATATTTTGAAGTTTCATCAATGCGCATTTTTATGTCAGCTTTAAATGCCTTCTCATGAACTTCACGTTCTGCCTTGTCACGCGCTTCAAGAGCGCGATTATAGTTTTCTAACGAGAATTTGGAGTCTATTGGAATTATTCGTTCCTTCACAAAGACTACTGCGTCCACGATCTCACCGTTTTTAAATGCATACTGCATCTGGAAACTCTCAGGTGGAAGTACGTTCTTAAGCACAGTTTCCAGATAATACTCGCCAAGTACGCCACGTTGCTTAGGATTCTGTAGTACATCTTGCAAGTTTTGAAGTTGATCAGCAAAAGACACAACTTGCTTGTTGGTTTCATCAAGCTTGGCTAGCCTGTCTGTGACATCTCGTACAATACGATTAGATTCAGAGATTTGCCTGTGTGCACTTTCCTGCATAGCCTTAGTGGATTCCGAGACACGCGTATTAAGAGTACGGGAAAGGTCTTGCATCTGTTGTTGAAGAAGAAGAAAGCCCCCATCTGTTTCTTTCTCAACTGGAGCATTTTTGCGAAGCCAACCAAACACCAATAAAAGACCAATGACTTGCGCAACTATGAATATCCCAATAATTATTATCAGAGTAACCGGTTCCATTATGCTTACAGTATACCTCCTGTCACAGGACCGTCACTTATCCACAGATTGGCAAAAACAAAGATGCTATAGTTCTTCCTTCCCTATTTATTAAACATTCACTGCACACGAAATACCATGACTGCCACACCAAAGACTTTTACTGTTATCCGCAATACACCTAACGAACCATGTTGCGCAGAATTGCAACAACATCTTGTAAATGGTGATTATTTCAATTTACTCGCTACTATATTTGGAGCATTTGAAGACCTTTATACAGATTGCAAAAATAAAGGAGTATTACTTGACCCTATTACGCCTGAATTCTTGAAACAGGTGCGATCAGATCTTGAATACTTGAATCAGCATCACGCGATTATTCCAAAACCTGTATATGCTTCTACGCCAATGATACAATCATTAGTATGAACATACACGAGAGATTGAAGGCATCTATTCCTGATGCTATGCGTGCAAAAGAAGAGGTTCGCTTACGAACACTTCGTTCACTTACTACAGCAATGACAAACGAAGTTGTGGCTAAAAAGCGTAAACCAGATGAATTCCTTTCTGATGAAGAATCTATAGCTGTACTAAAGCGTGCAGCCAACCAACGTAAAGATTCTATAGAACAGTTTACTAAAGCTGGCCGTACAGACCTTGTTGGCCCTGAAGAAGATGAGTTGGCAATAATAGCGACTTATTTACCAACAATGATGTCAATGGAAGAGATAGAAACTATTGCGAAGACAAAAATGTCTGAGATGGGTATAACAGACAAGGTAGATTCCGGAAGATTTATAGGAGCACTCATGCAAGATCTGAGAGGAAAAGCTGACGGAAAAGATGTGAAAGAGGTTGTGGATAACTTGCTTTTATAGCTTGACTGTGGTATAGTATATTACAGTATTTTGCCGGAAGAATTCAAGAGTCTACTGGAGGTGTACTTTGGAAAATGAAGTGATACCCTTCTCTCGCGGAGAGGGCGAACATGGTATTGATGTAGCGCACAAACGCTGTATTAATATACATTCACGACTTACTGAACAAGATGTACCTACACTCTGCCGTGTCGCGGGCCTAGCATTAAAGCTTATGCGCTCACAGGCTCGAAAAAGACAGTTCGCTTGGCAAGAGCCTGTCAGTCTAGACAAAGTTGTGACACAGGCATTAATCGAGCTTGGTTGTTCATTCAATACGTCTGAAGCAAAGGCGAGAAAGCGCCTTTATGTCCAAGCTGTATCTGCGATGTTTGGTGCGCGTAAACGGATTAAATCTGCACACCGAGCAAAAGATAAAGATATTCCTGTGCAATTGTCACTTTTAGATTAAGCTGGGCGGATTGCTTTGCAATCCGCCCTTTTTATTCATAAATAATCAAGTAATCTTTCGTAATTCACAAAATCAAAAAGCTTGTACCCATATTGTATAAAAAGTCCAAAATTATCGCTCACAAGCAACATTCCGATTACAATTAGAAATGCTCCTCCTACTATGGAGAAGCCTCTCAAGTATTTAGAAATCTTATCTATATAGATAGTCGCCTGCGAGAATGCTATCGCTATTAAAATAAATGGTATA
>JBFJWB010000041.1:0-2481 GCA_041623915.1 Minisyncoccia bacterium
ATATTCTTGATAAGAATATATGCAAAAAAATTTAATGTATTTTCTTAACCTTTCTTATCCACAAAAAAACTATATCCATTTATGAAATTGCGCGATAAAATATAGTTAATCTGGATATCCGACATGGACACTCTAAACGAAAATCTTATACCAAACAAAGAGGCGTCTGAGCTTGCTGGTTATTCTACTGATTACCTTGCACGACTTTGTCGTGCTGGAAAAATATCTGGTAAACAAATTGGACGTGCATGGTTCATAAACAAATCTTCTCTAGAGTCTTTTATGGAAGAACATGGAGAGAAAAAAAGAGAACAGTTTGAGGAATTAAAAATTGCCCGAGAAAGAGAATACAAAAAAGCTCAATCTCCCAGTGCTCGTATAAAGAGAGCTTTCGCATCTGTCAACAAAGAGCCACTAATGCGTACTACTGTTGTTCGCGTGCGACCAGCTAAATCATTTGAGCGAATCACTGCTCTTGCTGTGGCAGTGATTGTAGTTTCTAGCGCAGGAGTGGTTGCGCATGCTGGTCCTCTAAATAACATAGCTTTGTTAGCTCAGGAGTCAGTGCTTGAGGCGTCTAGTGTTGTGGCGAGTAAAATAGAATATAAAAAAGAAAAAATTCTGGCGCGCATTTCAAATATAAAAGAAGTTATGCACGAAACACGCAAACGTGTAGGTATGCAGACCGAACAAATAACAAACGAATTTTCATTTCCTGCATTAGCGTATCCTGATATAACTGTATTCGCGTTCCAAACCAATACACAACAAAGTGTTGAGCAAAAACAAAATCATATTACGGTTGCAACTTCACACGCATCTACAATGTCACTTGAAGATGTATTCGCTGTTGCGAAATTCTTACCAAGAAACGTTAACGATTTACGCAACGTTGTAGTTGGTACATATTACTCACTCGGTGAAGTTTTATATGACACAGCAACAGCTGGAATGAATACATATATTTCATTTGTATACAAAACGAGTGATAAGACGCTTTCATTTTTAGCAAGTATACGGGACGATGTAGCGCGCGCCCCTAAAGCTGTGTACAGCTCGATCATTTCTTTTGGGGAAATGATTCAAGACTCTACACATAAAGCTATTGCATTGGAAAACAAATTCGTATACAGCATAGCTAGATTAGCTCCAGAAGTTGCCCAAGATACTACTTTCGCTGTCGGAACGCTGGGTTCAAACGTATTATCGTTTATTGATTCTGTGCCACCAAGCACCACGAAGGCATATCTAAGTACTTCCAAAGCATTCGCAGAAGGTTTAGGGTCTCTTGCCTATGGTGTTTCTGAATTTGAGCGTTCTTTTATTAAAAGTATTGATTCTGTAATCAAAAATACCGAGCAAAGTACTCATGTTGCTGTAGCAAGTATTACAGCTACTTCAGATGTATTGGCGTCATATCTTTCTAATCTCCCTACAAACATTGAGAATCTTATTCTTGGTGTTGCTGGAAACACAGCGGTTGTGTTTGATGATGTTGTAGATAATCTTATCAAGTCTAAGCTCTCAGCTTCAGTTGCAGAGTCTGAATCCCTCTCTGTAATACAGGAAGTCGCTGTAAGTACATACAAGACTATTAATAGTTGGTGGGACAACACTTCTTCAGGATTCGCTTCTTTGTTCGCACCAGAACCAGAAATTGTTTTTCCTACAGTTCCTCCAAAGAAAACAGTTGTTGTTGAAGATGATGAGCAAGAAGAAATTAAGCCAATCACTACAATCGTACAAGGCCCATCTATCTCATACCCAACATACCAAACAGTTATACAAGGCGTCTCGCAAGAGACACTGAACGCGTCAATGAACGCATTGCGCAGTAGTATTCTAGCTACAGTTAACGGAGTTGTAGCACCAGTATCTAATCAGGTGGTAACTAACATTACATCAATTCAACAAGTCAATCGTATTGAAGATCTTTCAGACCTTATTGTTCGCAACGGTGATTTCAGAGGAGGGACTTTTGATGGTGGACGTGTTACGAATGGCGTATCAGTTTCCGCAACAACAGCTAACTTCAGTACACTTACCGCAGGAACTACAACACTAGGTGCTACAACTTTTTCTGGCCCGTTAACATCAAATAGTGTCATCTCGGCGCCATATTTCACTGCTACATCTACCACGGCTACAAGCACGTTCGCGGGCTCCTTCGCAGTAGATACTAATGGTCTAGTCTACGCAACATCTACTAAGAATATCGGTATTGGTGTATTGTCGCCGGGTGCTGTGCTTGCTCTTCAGGCAAGCACGTCCACAGAGCCTCTATTCACTGCTTCAACCGTAGCAGGCTCCGAAGTGTATCGTATAACTGGCGCAGGATTTGTCGGCATCGGCACTACGACACCAGGCTCTAAACTAGAAGTGTACGGTGGAGACCTGAAGATTGATGACGGCACTCGTTCACTCACATACGATGTGAGCGCAAATGAACTTATTGCTAGTGGAGCGACATTTAACATAAAT
>JBFJWB010000042.1:0-2089 GCA_041623915.1 Minisyncoccia bacterium
AAGAACAAAGAAGACATTCACACTTGGGGACACAGTTAACATACAAGTAGAAGCTACTGACGTAGACAAACGAACAATTGATTACAAGCTTGTGTAGGCTACAATATTAATATGAGTGTAATACTATCAAATGCTGTTGCTTCACAAGCTCTATGGGTCATACTTGCTCTTACTGTGGGGATCTGGCTGTCTGTAAGCTGGGTTCTTAATTATCACTGGAAAAGCTACGGAAAAGATATGACCATCACCAGACGCGTGCGACAGGTATATTTTACTGGCTCGCTCATCCTTCTTGTCAGTGTTGCCATTCTTATCGCAACGCTATAGAAACATCATCATGGCAGATTACCTAGTAGATCTTGAAGAAAATGAGCACGTAGTGCTTGAGGTTCGCAAGCATATATTTCTGTTCTCACTTGAGGTGCTGCTTATAGGAATACTTGTACTTGTACCGCTCTTAGTCTTCGTATCAACCGCAAACACACTAACAGAGATGATCGGACGCGGAGGCACGCTGGCTACTATCGCGTATCTGCTGTGGGTACTTATCATGTGGATCGCATTTTTCTTTCGATGGACCGACTACTATCTAGATGTTTGGGTAATAACCAACAAGCGTGTATTTGATATAGAACAAAAAGGTATGTTTAACAGAACTACATCTGTATTCCGTCTTGAAAGAATTGAAGACATAACTATTGAAGTAAATGGAATACTTGCGACTATGCTGAAGTATGGCGACATTCATATACATACTGCAGGAACACACGACCCTGGTAGGCAAGATTCTGATCTTACGATTAAGGGTGCCCGTCATCCTCTTGAAGTAAAACGAGTCATTATGGAAGAATGCGGAAAGGTTATGCAAGACTCCGGCGTTCGTGTACGCCACAATACAGGAGTGTAAAACCTCTTTTTTATTCCAAGCGCAAAGGAGCTTCTTTCACAATTTTAACAATCTCGTCCTCGTCGTCTGTGATCGTGTAAAGATGCATATCCTCCTTGTTGATTGCTTTATGATCCTGATACAGCTCGTGTCTTATTAATCTGTCCACAAAATTCCAGTAGTCAGCACCAACAAGAATAATGGGTACACGTTCAATTTTTCGCGTTTGTACCAATGTCAAAACTTCAAAAAATTCGTCCAGAGTTCCGTACCCGCCCGGAAAATAAATATACGCTTCAGCTGCAAAAGATAGTGCTACTTTTCGCGTAAAAAAGTAGTGGAAGCCAATGTTCTCTGTCACATATTCGTTAAGATTTTGTTCTTCAGGAAGTTCAATATTAAATCCGATTGAGCGCCCGCCGGCATCATATGCACCTCTGTTCGCAGCCTCCATTATGCCTGGGCCTCCGCCGGTAATTATTGCAAATCCTTCCTCCGCCAATCTATATGCGATCCTCTGTGCCTGCTTATAATGAGCATTATTGTCCTTAAGCCGAGCAGATCCAAAGAATGAAACAGATCTCTCAACACCATCCAAAAGACTGAACGCTTCTGCAAGCTCTGTGTACACATTTGCTAGTCTCTGTTTGACTCCGCGTGAGAACTCCTTTCGTGTCAGCGGACCTCGAGGCAGTTCATAATCAGGAAGACAGATACGTTTTTTGTCTCTCTCGTCTTTGTTCATAGTGCAAGAAGAACAATAACATAAACACACTCCATAACACTACTTAGCAACTTTTACCGCTTCATCAAATCCAACAGAAAGAAGCTGCGACACACCGTCGCTGCCCATTGTCACGCCGTACAAAACGCCCGCGCGTGACATCGTCTCCCGGTTATGTGTAATAACAATAAGTTGTGAATCTTTTGCGAGTGCTTCAAGCATGTCACCGTAGCGCTTTGAATTTGCCTCATCAAGCGCAGCATCGGTTTCATCAAGAACTAAGAACGGAGGCGGATTAACCTGGCTCATAGCAAACAAAAGCGCTATTGAAGTAAGTGCTCTTTCACCACCTGAAAGCATATGGAGCCCGCGTATCTTCTTTCTCGGCAGGCTAACCGATATCTCTATTCCCTCACTCAACTCTTCAGAATCTTCCTCCAAATATTCTTCCTCGGATAATTGGTGTACAACTTTTAGAG
>JBFJWB010000043.1:0-1853 GCA_041623915.1 Minisyncoccia bacterium
CTCATCCCGTTGATGAAATCATCGTAATAGATGATGGTTCAACTGACGGCACGGCTAAAGCAATGAGCAAGTTCAAACACGCAAGTCGCATAAAAATAATC
Source organism: Minisyncoccia bacterium (assembly GCA_041623915.1). Lineage (GTDB taxonomy): Bacteria > Patescibacteriota > Minisyncoccia > Phycocordibacterales > Phycocordibacteraceae > C7867-001. Next base: position 102 of record JBFJWB010000043.1, read on the forward strand.
AGCAAGAAAAATGGGGGTAAACATACAGCACTTAATGCTGGAATTGAAGCAACGTCTACAGAACTGGTTGGATGCCTTGACGCTGACTCTTTTGTAGAAAAAGGAGCTCTTCGTGAAATAGTATCTTGCTTTGAAAGACCGAATGTGGCTGCGGTAACATCCTCAATGTCCATACACGAACCTAAAACTTTACTTCAGCGTATGCAATATGCTGAATATATATTTAGCATTTCCATGCGTCACACTCTTGCTTCAATAAACGGCTTATATGTAACGCCAGGTCCATTTTCGCTTTACAGAAGAGAGAACGTTGTCGCCCTTGGAGGTTTCCGTTATGGTCACCAAACAGAAGATATGGAGATGGCGCTCCGCCTTCAAAGAGCTGGGCACATTATTGAAAACGCTCCACGCGCACGCGTCTACACTAAAGCCCCAGCAACTTTAGGTAAGTTAATTAAGCAACGCACACGCTGGACGAGCGGATTCCTACGTAACATACTTTTTGATTATAGAAGCCTTCTTGGCAACTCTAAACACGGAGCTCTCGGAGTATTGGTGCTACCACTTGCATTTGCATCTATTGGCAGTAGCGTGCTTCTTTTCTGTGTAGCTCTCTATATGTTTGCCAAACATATAGTTACTGCTATAGCGCTTCGTATAGGCATCCCATTATCTTATACATTTTCAATCAATATTGGCCAATTTGATTGGTTTTATTTTCCTCCAAACTTATTTGCTGTATTGGGTGTCATGACTTTACTTGCAAGTCTTTCTCTTATAGTAATTGGGAAACGCGTCTCTAAGGTTCCTGGGAATTTATTCACCGGACTCGTATCATATTCAATATTCTATGGTTTTGTGGCTCCGTTATGGCTTATACGCTCTTCTGTAGATGTAGCCTTCCGTACAAAACGTGGTTGGCGCTAGAATGCTCGCAAAAAATGCGCCAATGCTGTAGAGTCACAAAATGTCACTAGTCACCAGAAATGTACTAATTTCTCTCGGAATAACCGCACTAATTGTAAGCACAGTTGCGTACGCAATAAATTATCTAGATCGCATTCGGCTAGAAGACCTGTCAGCGATAGAGAGTCAGCTTTATATTGATACTTTGTCGCTTGATACTCAATTCTCTCTTTTGGCAGCCGCTCCCTGCGAAAATCTTGATACTTCAGCTGGACTCTCTGGAGAACTTGCTGATTTGGGCGCGAGACTAGCTTTTACAGAAGAGCGTTTGGGTAGCGGTAACAAAGAAGTTATTAGACTTAAACAGCAGTATACTCTGCTCGAAATACGTGATTATCTTATTACAAGACAGTTGGCGGATTCGTGCGGTACAGACCCTGTAACAGTTTTATACTTTTATTCAAATGCTGGAGATTGTGAGACTTGCGACCGAGCAGGACACGCACTCTCCTATTTACATGATGCTTATCCAAACTTGCGTGTATATTCCTTTGACTATCATCTTGAACTTGGTGCACTTGCAACGTTAAAATCAATACTGAAACTAGATGGGACACTTCCAGCATTTGTAATTAGCGATAAGACGCACTACAACTTTACTTCCCTTTCGGACTTACAGATGCAATTCCCTAAAGGTGCATTATCCACACTTGCAACAACGACTTCACAAAAACAGTGAGCCGGGGGCGAGGATTGAACTCGCGACCTACGCATTACAAGTGCGTTGCTCTACCACTGAGCTACCCCGGCAAGTGAATGAGGATACGTAAATAGTACTCTATTTAC
>JBFJWB010000044.1:0-1797 GCA_041623915.1 Minisyncoccia bacterium
CAAAGAACAATCTATACGTATTGAAGGTTCTACAGGTTTGTCTGAGGCAGACATTGAAAAGATGCGCGCTGATGCTGAGACACATGCTGATGAGGACGAGAAGCGTAAGAAATTAGTGGAAGTTAAGAATACTGCTGAGCAACTTGTATACGCCGCTGAAAAGGCTGTGAAAGAACATGGAGATAAGGCAGGCGAAGAAGTTACTAAAGATGTAAACGAGAAAATTGAAGAGTTGAAAAAAGCACAAAACGGAGATGATGTAGACGCTATAGCCAAAGCTTCTGAAGAATTGTCGCAAGGCATGTCAAAAATTGGTGAGATAATGGCAAAAGAATCAGAAAAAAAGACACCGCCAGCAGAAGGTGGGGAACAAACAAAAGAAAGCGATACCCCAACAGACGCAGAATTCAAAGAGAAAGAATAGAGACTAAACATCCGAACATATACATGCTCGGATGTTTTGCAATTGCGTGAAGATGAGAGTAAAATCCAAATAATTATGGCAAAAGATTATTACAACGTACTTGGGATAGACAAAAAGGCAACTAAGGAGGATATAAAAAAAGCCTTCCGTAAATTGGCGCATAAGTATCACCCTGACAAAGGTACGGGAGACGAAGCGAAATTCAAAGAAATCACTGAGGCGTACGGTGTACTTGCTGACGAGAAAAGGCGGCGTGAATATGACGCATACGGTCAGGCGTTTGCAGGCGGTGGTGCGCCTAGTGGCGGATTTGATTTCAGTCAATTCCAACAAGGTTTTGGTCAGGGAGGGGTGGAGTTTGATATGGGAGACATCTTCGGTGGTTTCGCTGACATGTTTGGAGGGAACAAGAGCCGTGGTGTAAAGCGGGGCAGAGATATTTCTATTGATATAGAAATATCATTCAAGGATGCTATTCTCGGCACGAAACGATCAGTACTGCTCGCTAAAGTTGCAATATGTGATGAATGTTCAGGGTCTGGTGGTAAGACTGGAACCGACATGGAGAAATGCAAATCCTGTAGTGGAAACGGTAAGGTGCACGAAACGCGTAATTCTATACTTGGACAATTCACAAGCGTACGTGAGTGTAATGATTGCGAAGGTACTGGGAAGATTCCAAAAGAGAAGTGTGTTAACTGCAAGGGTCATGGCGTTATTCGGAAGGAAGAAGAAATCCATATCACTATACCTACCGGTATGGAGAATGGGGAAATGATTCGTATGCCTCAAAAAGGAGAGGCTATCAGAGGTGGAATCCCAGGAGACTTATATGTGAAAGTACACGTGCATCCACATGAGACTTTCCGTAAGGAAGGAAGCAATCTTGTAATGGACTTGCCTGTAAAACTTACGGACGCACTTCTTGGCGCAACAGTAACTATAGAAACCCTTGAAGGAAAGAAACTGGAAGTTAAAATACCGGCAATGAAGCGAGTGGAAGATACGTTACGTGTAAAAGGTAAGGGTGTCCCTGGGGATTATGGTCGTGGCGATTTACTTGTCCACGTTCGTGTTGCACTACCACAGAAACTCTCTGGAGCAGCAAAGAAAGCTGTTGAGAGCTTACAGAAAGAGGGGTTATAAACATATCAATACCACAGAGATACTGGAAAGCAGTTACACTGCTAGCATATGAACGCTTCAGATGGATTGATTCAGGTACATACACTGGCTACAGATACGGTACTTTCTGCATGGGCATGGGGTACCGATTTCCTTATTGTCATAATCTTATTCTCCACCTTCTTTCTATTTGCTTGGTATCGCGGACGAGGGCCATTCATTGGCTTAATCTTGGCCTTCTATGCTGC